>JAKVBR010000081.1 GCA_022447165.1 Phycisphaerales bacterium
GACTTATTGTATCACAGGCTAGCGCCGTTCTTGCGAGCGATTGAAGGTGCAAACGGCGCCTATCCTTCCAGAGTTGTTGCATCTGGCGGAACTTATCTGGAAAAAGATGAGCGAGACATACCAGACACCTTCCTCATGGTCGCTGATTATCCTAATGAACATTCAGTTGTGCTCTCTAGCGTGATGACGAATGATGTTGGTTTGCCAACGATTATTCGGGGTCAACATGGTACTGCGTATATCAACGACAACAAACTTGTCGGTCAACGAACGTGGGAAGCAGAATTTAAAGCGAAGAATGGCAACCAAATGGAAGTTGCACTACCGCCGCACAAGCGAAGGGACCACATGGGCAACTTCTTTGATGCTGTTCGAAATGGTGATGAGCTTGCGTGCAATGTTGATCTCGGTTGCTCGACAATGGTTGCAATCAAAATGGCTGTTGATGCACTGCAAGAGGATAAAGTTCTTCGATGGAACGCAGAAAGCGAGCAAGTCGTCGCTGATGTAGCATCGCCTCAATCTGTTTTAGCAGGGTTACCAATGCCTAACTTTGCAAAGGTGTAAGATGCGGTTACTTTTACTCTTCAGATCTTGCATGGTCGACTATCAATTGACTTAGCGGTGAAGATGAATTCGTTCAACTGAAAAAACAATACAACTTTCCCGAAAGAAAATTGAATGAAACATAAACTAATCCCATTTGCCTTGATGTTGTTATCATTAATCGGCTGCACTACTAAACAAGCAAAGTCACCAAATGTCATTTTGATTTTCATGGATGATATGGGTTATGCAGATGTCGGGTTTAATGGTGGCACACATGTTGTCACACCTCGACTCGATGAAATGGCAAAAGAAGGCATCGTGTTGACAGACTTTTATGTCGCACAACCAGTTTGCTCTGCATCTCGGGCTGCCTTGCTTACGGGCTGTTATCCAAACCGTCTTGGAATTTCAGGAGCGCTAGGACCGCACGGGAAGATAGGTCTGAATCAAGATGAAATCACACTAGCGGAATTGTGTAAGACGAAAGGGTATGCGACTGCAATTTTTGGCAAATGGCACCTTGGGCACCTCGACCCATTCTTGCCTACCAAACATGGGTTTGATACATTTGAAGGTATTCCCTATTCAAATGACATGTGGCCCATGCATCCAGAAGCGCCGAAGGGAACGTATCCGCCACTTCCGTACTTTGTTGACGATCAGCAAGTTGGTTCAAATCCAGATCAGCGGTTCTTTACTGGAGACTTTACACAGCGAACGATTGACTTTATCAAAGAGCATAAAGATGAACCGTTTTTTGTGTATTTGCCACATCCAATGGTTCACGTTCCACTCTTTTGTTCTGAAGAATGGGATGGTAGAACGGGATTAGGACTTTACGCAGATGTTGTTGGCGAAGTCGATGAGGGGGTAGGGCGAATCGTCGATACAGTCGATGAACTCGGACTTGCTGAAGACACACTGATCATATTTACTTCAGATAATGGTCCTTGGATTAGCTATGGTGACCACGCTGGTCAAACGGGCATTTTTCGAGAAGCAAAAGGTACAACTTTTGAGGGGGGTGTACGAGTGCCATTTGTTGCTCGCTGGAAAGGAACTATCCCAGAGGGTTTTGTTTCAAATGAGCAAATCATGACGATCGACCTCTTTCCGACGATTGCTGATTTCATTGGTGCTGATTTGCCAAACCACTCAATTGATGGTCAGAGCGCGGTTGCGGTCCTTGAAGGTCGTGATGGTGCAAAGTCGCCACAAGATGCGTACTACTTTTACTACCGAAAGAATGATTTAGAAGCCATTCGTTGGGGTGATTGGAAGTTGCACTTTCCACATAGTTATAGAAGTATGCGTGAAAACCCCGTAGGAAGTGGTGGGGTCCCAGGGAAATATGACTATTCAGTAAAGACTGGCTTAGCGTTGTATAACTTGAAGGATGATCCAAGTGAGTCAATTAATGTTGTAGATGAGAATCCTGAAGTCATGAAACAAATGGAGTCCTTTGCTAAAGGCATGAGAACTGACTTAGGCGACCGGTTAACTAATTCTCAACAGAGCGGGCAAAGAAGTGCTGGAATAGTTGAAGATTAATGTAATGCGTCAGGAGTTTTTAAGATTGGTAATTCAGCACTGTATGAGCCGGTGCAGTAATACGACCCTTATAATTTGCGTGCTCACTTCTTCAGCGTATGCCCAAATGGGAGACAATGAAGGGGAGTCACAACCAGATTTGCCGTCGCATATTATTAATATGGAATCGCCGGTGCTTTCTACTCAGGAAGCAATTCGTTCATTCCAACTTCAAGATGGATTTGAGATTCAACTCGTTGCATCTGAACCGATGATTGAGGATCCGGTTGCATGCACATTTGCGCCAGACGGTTCGCTTTGGGTAATTGAAATGCAAAGTTTCATGCCCGATGTTGATGGCAACAATGAAGACATGCCAATCAGTAGAGTGGTGCGATTAGTCGACGTAGACGGCGACGGCGTTATGGACGAATCAAGTGTGTTTCTTGATAATCTCGTTCTGCCTCGCGCAATTGCATTTGCACATGATGGCGTGTTGCTTGTTGCCCCGCCTGATTTGCTTTATTGCAAAGATACAGATGGTGATGGGGAGTGTGATGACATTAAAAAAGTAGCGAGCGGATTTGGCGGTCTAGATTCCATCGAACATGCCGGCAACGGCATGCTTTATGGACTCGATAATGTCTTTCATAACTCGCAACATGAATTCAGTTTCAAGTTTGATGGCGAGACGGCAACTGCTATCCCAGTTCCAAATCATGGACAGTGGGGGATTACGCATGATGATTACGGTCGAAATTATTACACGCCAAACTCCTATCCAATATTGGTTGACGAGTTGCCCAAACATTACACCATGCAAAGCGGGAAGAAAGTAGGACTCCATGGCATCTATAGAGGCATCGTGAGTGATAAACGTGTCTACCCAATTAGACCAACACCTGGAATAAACAGGGGATATCAACAGGGAAGGCTCGACAAAGATTTTAAAATGAAGGTCTTTGATGCAGCGTGTGGTCCACTTGTGTATCGCGACACTGTCTACGGAGAAGACTTTGAGTCGAGCGTGTTTGTATGTGACACGGTCGGCAATTTGGTTTCTCGTTACAACATCATTGAGAACGAACATCACAGTTTAAAAGCTGTGCCTGCATATAACCAAAGCGAGTTTATCGCGTCAACAGATGAAAGATTTCGCCCCGTCAATTTAACACTTGGTCCAGACGGCGCGGTTTACATCGTAGATATGTATCGCGGCATTGTTCAACACCGCATTTTTGTCACCTCATTTTTGCGGAAACAAATCAAGGCAAGAGGACTAGAGGCGCCGTTAGGACTTGGCCGAATTTGGAGAGTTGTGCCTAAGGACAAAGCACTTCATGCAAACGAAGATCTGATTCCTCAAACTTCCACAGAGCTGGTTCAGTCGTTGACACACTCCAACGGCTCAGTGCGTGACCAAGCGCAGAGACTTCTTGTAGAACGCAAAGACGCAAGTGTTCAATCAGCACTTGAAGAGCTCGTTAAAAATGCAGAGTTGCCTCGTGACAGAATCAAAGCCCTCTGGACGCTCGATGGTATGGGGCTGTTGAGTTCAAACATTGTCATTGAAGCAACCAATGATGAAGATTCTATGGTTCGGGCTCATGCGCTTAGAACTGCTGAACCATTTAGAAATGACAGCGACATCATTGCGCGATTCAATGCGCTTTCACGAGACGAAAACTCATATGTCCGTAGACAGGCTGCACTCTCATCGTTTGCCTTCAATGGCCCAGCTGGCATCGACTTCTTGCTTGAGTTAGCAACGCGTGACAGGAGTGATGCTGTCAACTCGGCAGTGTTTGCAAGTCTCAGCAACCGCGAACAAGAAGCCCTTGACAGAGTTTCTATCAACAAAGCGTTGAAAGAAGAGTCGCAGGAAAATCGAAAGTTGCTCCGCCAACTGATCACAACACTGTTGAACGAGCGAAAGCCAAACACGCGGTCCCTAATTGTTGAGTTTATGACGAAGCAATTGACGCGAGTGCCTTGGCAAAGCAAAGTCGCACTTGATTCATTAGTTGCTCATGTTGACAAAACAAAATCACAACTCAAGTTAAAAAGAGAGCCGCCTCGGTGGCGAGATTTTTTTGTGAACATTGAGGTTGAAGATAAAATGAAAGCGGTCGCACTCAATAAAGAAATTTGGTGGCCAAAAAGAACTGATGTTGATGAAGTCGTTCGGAGTGCTGTTTCAAACGAAATGCAAAATCTCAGAAACCGTGGCAAGCGAGTGTACAATATTTGTAAGACCTGCCACCAAGTTGATGGATTAGGACAGCCGCCAACGTACCCGCCACTTACAGGCTCTTCATACGTGATTGGGAATCCCGATACGCTCGTAAAAATCCTTCTTCATGGTATGACTGGTCCAGTTGAAGTAGATGGCGTTCAATATGAAGACCATATGCCACCAGCACCGGTCAAAAATGATTATGACATCGCAGCAGTCGCAACGTACGTAAGGCAGGCGTGGGGAAACAATGCAGATGGTGTCACGCCAAGTGATGTGTCTCGTATTCGCAAAGCGTTTGAAGGGCGTAAAACACCTTGGACGGTTGAATCACTTATTGATTAAGGTAGCCGGCTCCGAGCCACCCATTCCTTGTTCTGCTGTCATCTGATGAAATCGTTGGCGACATGATTTCAACATCTTTGAATCGAACTGTGACAGCTTGACGCTTATGAAGTTGGAATGCAAAGTTATTGAGAAATCCTTCAGTTGCTCTTTTTTCCATTACCGGAAAAGTGTTGGCATCAGATACCAACGTTCCATTCAACCAAACTTGAACTTGGTTACCATTTGTAAAGAGCATCATCTCATTCCACTCATCATATTTACTGTGCTGAACAGTAGGTTTTGAAACCCAACCTCTACCCCCAGACTCATAGAGTCCTCCACAATCAGGAAGTCTGTCAACCTCTACTTGAATGCCTCTAACCCCAGTGTTGTCATTTGGAATCTGCTCTGCTCTGAAGAAGAAACCGCTGTTGCCTTCATCAATTTTGTACTTTAGTTTTAGACCGAAGTTATTGAAGGGTTTGTTAATCCATAAAAGACCTGTCACTTCATCCGTAACTAACTGTTTGCCCAGAATTGCGCCGTTTTCAACTGTCCAATCTCCGCCCCCAACATTTGTCATGCCTTCAAGATTCTTTCCATTGAAAAGCATTGAAGTGTCATATGTGACCTTATTCCCATCTTGAAATGCAATTGCTGGGATATCTTTGATTGTTGCATTTCGCCACATGACTTTGCAATCACCTGAATGTACTTGGAATCCGATGTGTCCATTTAAATCCATGAAGTCCATGTAGTTTGTTGTGGCTTTACCGTTCACCGTTGCTTTGATACGAGGACCGATACAAGTGATGACGTAGGTGTTCCATTCTCCGAGTTGGAATGCATCTCTTACATCTTCTGTTGGCGGTTGCAACCAAGCCCTGCGACCTTCATCATAAAGACCGCCGGACCATGCTCGCTCAGAGGGATCGATTTCAATCTGATATCCAATCAGTCGGTTGCCACCCTCTTGGGAACGAATCTGAATGCCGGAGTTCCCACGAATCACTTTGACATCAACAGTGAGCACGAAATCGGAATATGTTCTATCACTCGTTAAGAATGAATTACTTCGTTCTTTGCCTTCTCCGGTGAGTACACCATCTTCAATAGTGAATGCGACTTCAGGACCGACAATGTGCCAGCCCTCAAGAGTATCGTTTGGAAATAGCGGTGCACTGCCAGACAGAGAATGTGTGACACTGACTGCGAATGTGCAAAGAATAGTTGAAATCATCAGTCCATATTACTCTTGCATCTCAATGAGGACAATCGCTTCGCCAACACTTCCTTCAGTCCAACCACCGACTCTAATGAAGTATGTTTCTCCAACTTCAACAGGCGCAAAGATTGCGCTGTGCCAGCCGCCTTCCCCAGAGCCACATGGATATTCACTATTGTCATCATCGCATTCTACAAATGTCATAGAATCGCAATCATTACCATGATAAAAAACCAAGTCAGTGTCGTAGTTTGCTCCACCACCTAAATCTTCACAAGTTGAAATTAGAATTGTGCCAGTTGCTTTTGCGATGTACTTCAGCCATTTATCATTTCCAGTATAACCACCATCACTATCCGTGTTGCACTTTGGATGACTTTCACCATCAGTTGTTGCATCTGTTGTATCAATGACATACTTGCCATCATTAATCAGAGGTGCATCTTCGCAATCATCTGCACCAATATGACATGTCATTTGATTGCACAATAAGTCTACACCACCAAAAATTCCGCCATTGCTATAGCATTCAGATTGTGTTTGGTCCTCTTCACAAGAACCGCCTGGTAAGCAGCACGCGCCAAAAAGATTACAGTTTGCATCGTTGCATGTGGTGTATGATCCATTCCACAGACCGCCTGCAATCTGGCAACCAACTTCATTTGAAGCAATGATGCAATCGCCATTTGTTAAACAGCAAGCACCGCCAATCTCGCATACATTATTCCAGTCATTTATGATATTCAGTAGATCTGAAACAGTGACACAACAATCTCCATCGGTATCTGCTGGTGGTGCAAAGTTTCCATCACCACATTCATTCCACCATTCGAATACCTTTAGTACATCTGCAATCGTGACTTTACTGTCTCCAGTGACATCGTTTGGACAGGGTGATTGGGCTAATGTGCATGGATCTACTAGTAAAGATGGGGCTCTTGTTGAAATAGTTTCTTCAGTTTGAGTTCCTCTAAAAGGAGTCAAGTGCATCATGCCTGATTGTGGCGGGACATTTGAGATAAATGAAAAATTAAAAGTAGAACTCCAATGCAGTGCATTTGCCATTGGATTAGCATTATGGTCTTCTGTTGACCAACTGATTGCGCTATCCGATACTTCAATCTGCCAAGGTGAATCGTCAATAATTTCGCCACTGTGATAAGGAAGTGAGTGAAAAGAAGCATTGAGAATTTTTCCACCAATTGGAATTGGTATGGTTACTTCCTGTACGCTTCTATACGCATTTACATTTTGGATTGCATACTCGTATTGAAACCATCCCTCTGAAATAGGCACAACGAGTGCACCAACAAAGATAGAGCCATCGTCAGGTGGTCTAGATTCAGAAATTTGTACTGAAGAAATGGCTTCTTGCCATGCAAAGATTGCTGGCTCGCCCACATGGTCTTTGCCTGAAAGGGCAATTGTCCAATCGGGGCCAGTTTGCTCGATAAAAATTGGTTGCCAAGTTGAATTGTTAAATTGATTTCCAAACAGCGAATCATGTGCAGAAACAAATTGAATCTCACCAACGTAGGTAGCGGTTCCTATATTTCCTGATTCTAAATCATCGTGATGAACTTGGAGTCTTTTGGCTCCGAGTGAACCACCTTCCCCCCAACCTGTAGGTGGGAATGGGAAGACGCCTGTGTAGGCATTTACTTCAGA
>JAKVBR010000082.1:0-3484 GCA_022447165.1 Phycisphaerales bacterium
TGCTTCTTGCCATTCTTCTTCAAGCATCGCCATTTGAGCTAGAAAGAATGACGATCGTTCGTCGTTTTCATCTGCTTCATGAGCGAGTTTGTAGTACGACCTCGCTTTTTCATCTTTACCAAGCATGTGCGCAAGTTGCCCAGTTGAGAGTGAAAGAAGTGTTGGGTTTGACAGAAGGCTACAGGCGGATTCAAATGCTTCGAGGGCTCGTTCTCTTTCGATGAGCGCGTTCTCTGGCAAGCCGTCTTGGTCAAATTGATCTGCGCTCGCGAGCAGTATGAGTCCATGCGCTTCTTGTGTTTGAGGTGAGTTTTCGTCTTCCTTTACGAGTACCGATGTAATGGCTAGCGCTTTGACGACTTGGCCAGAATCGAGATACTCCATCGCACTTTCAATTGACTTTGAACGCTTCTCAACTGAGATGCCTTGACTTTGCGGAGATTCCTCATTTGTGCAACTTTGCATGAGTGCAACAAAGCTGAGGGCGAGTATCATGCGTGTTATGAGTGAGCAAGTCATTGAGCGGGATTCCATCCCTAAATCATACGCCCCATCAGAGATTGAGGCGGGAATTATTGCAAAATGGGATGA
Organism: Phycisphaerales bacterium; assembly: GCA_022447165.1. Lineage (GTDB taxonomy): Bacteria > Planctomycetota > Phycisphaerae > Phycisphaerales > SM1A02. The sequence goes on from JAKVBR010000082.1 coordinate 592, forward strand.
AGCAAATATTGGTCATGCTGACCCTTCAAACGAAGCATCTCAATTCTCAATCTTGATTCCGCCACCTAATGTGACTGCCCCACTTCATATTGGACATGCATTAAATAGCACACTTCAAGATGTGCTCATTCGCTGGCACAGGATGCGTGGGTTTAACACGCTTTGGATGCCAGGGACAGATCATGCGGGCATTGCAACCCAAACGGTCGTTGAAAAGCGATTGATTCAGCAAGAAAACAAGAAGCGAACTGATTTTGAACGAGATGAGTTTATTGGGCGAGTTCAGGAATGGAAGGACGAGTATGAAGCAACCATCCTTCGCCAGTTCAAGTCGCTCGGCGCATCATGTGATTGGGACAGAACACGATTTACGATGGACCCTATTTGTACTGCTGCAGTCAGAGAAGCATTTTTCAAAATGTTTAAAGACGATTTGATTTATCGCGGTAAGCGACTCGTCAACTGGGACCCAGTTACACTTACAGCCCTTGCCGATGACGAAGTTGAAATGAAAGAAGTCGCTGGCCACATGTACTATCTTCGTTACCCTCTTGAAGATGGTAGCGGGCATGTAACTGTGGCAACAACACGCCCCGAGACAATGCTTGGCGATACTGCGGTCGCTGTGAATCCGGAAGACCCAAGGGCTGAGGGACTTCGTGGTAAGTCGATTCGATTGCCAATCGTAGGTCGAGTCATTCCAATCGTTGAAGATGATTATGTTGTCATGCCAGGTGATGGCGATGATCCAAAGGCTGCGTTCGCAACTGGTTTCTTAAAGGTGACTCCAGCGCATGACCCTAATGACTGGGACATTGGTCTTCGGCACGAGCTCGAAGTCATCAATGTCATGGCAAGTGACGGCAGCATTAGTTCTGACTATGGGTGGGATGATTGTTCAACCGAAGCAGAACAGTTTCTTGGCATGTCAAGAGAAGATGCAAGGGTTGCGATAATTGACTGGTTTAAAGCAAACGAACTACTTGAAGACATCAAGTCTTATGACCATAGTGTTGGACACAGTTATCGCAGTCACGTTCCAATCGAGCCTTACTTAAGTGACCAATGGTATGTTCGTGTCACAGATGACAAGCTTGGCGGCGAAGCGTTAAGGGCTCTTGCAGAGCAGCAGTATGAAGGGTCGCCGCCAAAGCGCGAAAGCGGTCAACTTGCTGGAGATGGTGAGTTGCGTTTTACGCCAGCCCGCTACGCAAAAACGTTTCAATCATGGCACGAAAACTTACGCGATTGGTGCATCTCAAGACAGTTATGGTGGGGACATCAGATACCAATATGGACGAAAGAGATTGCCATTGATGCTGAAGTCGCATTCCCTCACAAGGATGAGGAATCAACAGCATTCGCTACGGAGCGAGACGAAGCAGCGGGTACGAATACGATTTACGTTTGTGTTCGCGGTGGTCATGATGAAGTCGAACAAGCGCTCGTTAGTGATGGATTTGTCCGTGATGAAGATGTCCTTGATACATGGTTTAGTTCAGCACTTTGGCCACTCTCAACGATGGGTTGGCCAGTCCCTGCACATTATCCAGACACTGAGGGTTTGCTTGAGAAGTTCAACCCGACGAGCGTGCTTGTCACAGGTCGCGACATCATCACGCTCTGGGTCAGTCGAATGACAATGCTCAATCGGTATTTTCAAAATGGAACGCTTCCTTTTAGCAACGTCTTTATCAATCCAATGATTCAAGATGGCTTCGGTCAACGGATGAGTAAGTCGCTTGGCAACGGTGTTGACCCTCGCGACATTATTTCAACGCATGGCGCTGATGCGATGCGGTATGCACTGACGCAACTCTCAACAGGCACGCAAGATGTTCGATTGACCATTGACTTGATCTGCCCGCATTCCGGCAAGACTTTTGAGCCAGAGTATGTCAAATCGCAAACCGGTCATGAAGTGATGGCGCCAATTCAGACAAGCCCAGCAGATGAAACCAAAAAGATTTCGACGTTGTACGGGCTTCTTATTGGTGCTTCTGAAGATTCGGAAGAAACACCACTTGCAGTGAACACTTCATCTCGATTTGATGTTGGACGCAACTTTGCTAATAAGTTCTGGAACAGTGCTCGGTTTGCAATGTTGAACATTACTTCTCCAGCAACGCATGTCAGTAATGCGGATCTGCTTCCAGTAGATGTTTGGATGCTTTCAAGAATTGTCAGTTCAGTTAAGAAACTTGATGAAGCGCTCGGCGAGTATCAATTCAATGTTGCAGCCGAAACGCTCTACGATTTGTTGTGGCGAGACTTTTGTGATTGGTACTTAGAAGCCATCAAGCCAACGATTAAAGAAAACGAATGTCAACAGAGGACGCTTCTGACTGTGCTTAATGTCATTTGCAGATTGCTCCACCCTGTGTGTCCATTTGTTACTGAAGCAATGTGGAGCCATCTATGCGAACTCGAATCGGGTTCAATTGATGAATTAGCGTTAGATGAAAGCGGTGTTCTTGCCCTTGCGAGTTGGCCCGTTGTCGAGAACATCGAGTTAGATGCAGAGGTCATTGCGTCCTTTGAGAAATTGCAAACGCTTGTGACTGCAATACGAGGTGCACGGGCAGCAAGTGGCGTGAAACCAAAGCGCAACATTGATGTCACGCTTTCAGGGGACTTGCATGGCTTAGCGAATGAGCATGAGGTCACCTTGCGCGCGCTTGCAGGGATTGACAATATTTCTGAGGGTAGTGACGTTAAGGATGGCATGCCTATTCAAATCGAAGGACATACTGTTTACTTATCCAATATGTTTGACGCTGAAGAAGCACACGCTCAAATGGCGAAACTTGATGAAGAGATCGCTTCACTTGAAAAGAAGATTGATGGCATGAAGAAGCGATTGAGTAACGAGTCATATGTCAACAATGCTCCT
>JAKVBR010000082.1:3494-7216 GCA_022447165.1 Phycisphaerales bacterium
GCAAGAATCGCGAGACTTACTGAGTCAAGCAGAAGAAGAGTTGAAGAGCGCTCTTGAAGCGAGAGCGTCTTGATTCGCTTCGCAATCACTGCAGCCCTGCTCGTATTTTGCGGCAGTTGTCAGAACCCGCATGCTGATGCTCCAACGGTGACGGTTTCCCCTGTCATCGATGATGACATTCAATTTTCAAGCACTCCATGGACATTTGAAGGAAACGAAGGCGTTCATATTCAGACTGAGTATTGGAACATCTATACGACGATTCAATATGAGCACATAGTGGATCTGCTTCCATCGTTTTATGAAGAACTCGTTGGCCACTATGCGACTGTGTTTGGTCAGCTCCCCTATCCAAATAGGCGCATGGATGTCTTTCTGTTTGCAACTCAATCGCAGTGGCGGATGAAAGTGCAAGATATGCTTGGGCGAGATGCAGAGCAGTGGTTTGGGCTAGGTCGCGGCGGTTTGACAATCGAAGGTGTTGCTGTGTTGTACGATCTTGATCGGCGTGGTCGTTCAAGGACGACGCTTAGGATTGCTGCTCACGAGGGCTGGCATCAATATGCCGAAGCGATTTTTCAATCCGAGTTACCAACGTGGCTTGATGAAGGCATCGGGACATGGATGGAAGGATTCAGAATGCGAAATGGTTCTATTCAGTTTGAGCCAACAAGCAACTGGGATCGTTTGAGTTCATTGCGAAAACTTGTCAATGCAAAACGACTCACTCCACTAACAGAGGTGATGTCAAGTAATCCGTCTGCGCTGCTGAGTGATAGCCGTTCGTCACTGCTTGGATATTACGCGCAGTTGTGGGGACTGACGAGTTTTCTCATCGAAGCAGAGAATGCTGTGCACCGAGAACAACTCTTAAACATTTTCCACCAAGCACTTGATGGTACGTTGAAGCGAAGAAGAGTGAGCCCATCCTACTGGCTTCAGTTTTTTACAGATGATGTGGATGCATTTGAAAAGCGGTGCCATGAGTGGATTAAGCAGTTTGTAAGACCAGGAAGTCCATGGCGCTCTTAGGGATTCTTTCAGATTCACATGGCGAGCACTTAAGAACTCGCGAAGCGTTGCGACTGCTTCAATCTCTTGGGTGCGAAAAAATTATTCATCTTGGGGATGTTGAAACATGTGAAGTTATCGATGAATGTGCGGGCTTTCCAGTCAAACTTCTTTTTGGGAATTGTGATGTTGTGCACCGACTTCATGACTATGCTGAGATGATTGATGTCGAAGTTGTGCATCCGTCTTATGCGTTTAAGAGCAGTGGAATCGGATTTGCATGCCTTCATGGTGATGATTTTCAGTTGTATGAATCGCTACTTGATGATGAAGCGATTGATGTGATTTTTCATGGGCATTCCCATGAAACCCGCGATGAAATGGTCAAGAACACGCGTTGCATTAATCCGGGAGCACTCCACCGAGCAAAAAGTTACACTGTGGCTACGTTTGATACGCATTCGCAAGCGGTTGCGTTTCACGAAGTCATAGGTGAACTTGATGGTTGAGATTAACAAAGTCATAAATTCAGAGTCAATGGAGATTCGCACTGCGAAGTCGAGTGACATTCCTACTCTTCGTGAATTGTTTGAACGAAGCCGTCTTGAAGGTCAGACTTGGGAGAATGATACGGGTGCTGATTTGGACCATCTCATCGAGGGTTACTTTGAATGCAAGGACAGTTGTTTTTGGGTTGCTGAACTCAATGAGACCATCGTTGGCATGATTGGTGTGCAGCGTATTGATGATGATGCAGCAGAAATGAGGCGGCTTCGAGTTCGTGATGAATTCAGACGAAATGGGATTGGCACTCGGTTGATGGAGCACGCAATTGCATTCTGTAGAGAGCGGGAGTTCTTAAAAGTAGTCCTCGATGTTCGTATCGAGCGTGTGTCCGCAATCTCGATGTTTGACACATTTGGGTTCTTCCATGGCCGAGAACGTGAAATCAAGGGAAGAAAATTGAGAGATTTCTACTTAGATTTGTATACGGACACCACCGATACGCGTATAGATTGATACGAATCTCATTTTCTGTTTGAAACCCCCTATTTTTACACTATATTGAAGTTATTCATATGAAACGAAGTTTAGCGAATCACAACAATGGTTTTACGCTCATCGAGTTGCTCGTTGTCATGTCAATCATCGCATTGCTATTGAGCGTGTTGATGCCAGCCCTCGGCAGAGCAAGAGAGGCAGCACTCCTGCAAAAGGATGCTTCTCGTATACGCTCAATTCACTCTGGTTGGCTTACTTGGGCAGCTGGAAATGAGGGGCGATTCCCACAGCCGGGTCTTACGAACCGTTTGGCATTTCAGGGGCAAGAAATCAAAGGTCGAGGTGCTGAAGATAAAGTTGCCAACTCGACGGATAATGTCCATTCGTTGGCAATCATGGAAAACCTCTATAACGCAGATCGATTGATTTCTGACAGAGAACCAAATTATCAAGTGTTTGCGATGGACAACTATGATTACAACGCTCGGAATGTTCCAGAAGACACCTATTGGGATGATAATTTTCAAGTTGACTTGTCAGAAGGTGGTGCTGGTTGCAACGTTTCATATGCGTCTATCCCATTGATTGGTGAGCGAATGAACAAACAGTGGTCGAATCAGGGCTCTTCAGATTTTGCGGTTATGGCGAATCGCGGGCCGATGTTTGGCTCGCTTGATAATTGGTCAATCACCTATGACATCTTTGGTGGTGGGCGAAGTTGGGCGGGCAATGTCTGTTGGAATGACAATCACATGACGTATGAAGAGACGTTGTACCCAGTTTCGAGTGTGTTAAAGACCTCTGATGGCTCTGTAAACGACAATTTGTTTAATATTGATTGCGTTACGGGAGTTTGTCATTTGTGGGGCAACGATACTTTGCTAGTATTAGTGAGTGAATTGCAAGAAGGCGGGGAACTGTATCCGTATCACTTGTTTCCAACGATGCAGTGGGATGATCAATAGGAGCAATGTATGAGGATTAAAGCTAGTTTATGTACTGCCCTACTCGCTATGCTGCCTTGCACTTTTGCTGAAGCAGCTCCACGCAAGGTCATGGGTGAAAACTTTACGGCAACGTGGTGCGGCTATTGCCCCGATGTTGCGTATGGTCTTATGTTGCTCATGGATGAGTTTCCTGACTCAATGTTTTCGATGCAAATTCACGGTGGTGATGCATATGCGACAACTTGGGGAAATATTCGTCAATCTTTTTATAGCGTCCCGGGTTATCCGACTGTTTGGATGAATGGTACATACAACCAATCCGGTTCGTATGGCAGCCCAAATGCAAACTACCAACAACTAAGAAACAGATACATCCAACTTGTGAACCAAGGCACTGACGTAACAATTGATGTTTGCGGCGAGCCCGTCAACAACAATACATACGACGTAGGTGCAACAATTGGTATTGAACCAAATGGAACGAGCAAGCAGATGATTGTTCATTGCGCTCAAATTCTGAGATGGATTCCTTCTGGCGGTTATAACTATGGTTGTTTTATGGATGCAGCCAACACGACGATTAATGTCAGTGCTGGCGAGTTTGTCGATGTTGAGTTTACGATGACACTGAACTGTAGTTCTGCTTCGAACACTGAGGATGTCGTGTTCTTTGTTTGGACGCAGGAAGTTTCTGGCTCGGGGCCTGCAAGTATTCATCAGGTCGAACGGCACTTGTTCAATGAGAATGATTGCACAATAGAT
>JAKVBR010000083.1 GCA_022447165.1 Phycisphaerales bacterium
TGAAGCAACTTGGCATGATATTGAAGGTGTAAAGGTTGCACCAAGTAAGGGCAATGTTTCAAGGGCAATCGATATTGATTCGATTCCATACACATTTGATAAAGTTTATAAACAGAATGAGTTCTGGCCAGAAAACATTGCAACACTTCGCGACCCACACATTATTCGTGATATCCGCGGTGCAGTTGTTGATGTCTATCCATTCCAGTACAACGGCGCAAATCAAACACTCCGCGTGCTTGACACACTCAAGGTTGAACTCACAAAAACAAATGAGGGCGGCAAGAACACTGTCACTCGCGTAGACAAGCACAGTATTGGTCCCGCATACTCCATACTCATGGATCGTCACTTCCTGAACTACGATCTTGCCAATCGCTATGATCCACTTTCAGACGATGGTGACATTCTTGTTATCTGTTACGACGACTATCTACCAAACATCCAACCATATGCAGACCATAAAACATCAACTGGCTTTAATGTCAATGTTGTTGGCGTTTCAACGATCGGAAACAATGACACAGCAATTAAAGCCTACATCTCAAACATGTACGAAAGTAGCGATCTTGGATTCGTCCTACTTGTAGGCGATGCATTCCATGTTGACACAGGTACGCATCCATTTGAAAGTGGCGCAAACGACCCTCAGTATGGACAAATCAGTGGTTCTGACCACTATCCAGAAGTCATCGTCGGCCGATTCTCTGCTGAGTCAGGCGCGGATGTCGATACGCAAGTTCAACGAACAATTGAATTTGAAGAAAATCAAGAAACGCAAGAAGAGTGGTATAAAAACGGAACTGGCATCGCTTCAGCAGAAGGCGCTGGTTCAGGTGATGATGGCGAAGGCGACTGGGAGCATGCAAATGTGATTCGAGAAAAACTTCTTGACCATGGTTACGGTGTTGTGGACCAAATCTATGACAATAACGGTGGTTCATCAAGCATGGTCACAAATGCTGTCAACGAAGGTCGCGGTCTTATTAACTATACAGGCCACGGGTCAACAACAGCTTGGTCCACAACTGGCTTTAACAACTCAAATGTCAACGGTCTCTCAAACACTGGCAAACTGCCTTGGATTATTTCCGTTGCATGTGTAAACGGTCAGTACAACGGACCAACATGTTTCGCTGAAGCATGGCTTCGCGCAACAAGTGGCGGTCAACCATCTGGTGCAGTCCTTGCATACATGTCATCAGTCAATCAATCATGGGCACCACCGATGAGCGCTCAAGATGAAGTTGTCGATTTGTTTCTTGCAGAAGGCTATCGCTGCTGCGGGGTACTTGCGATGGCTGGTTCATGCCTCATGATTGATGAGTACGGCTCTGGTGGCGAAGACATGATGGACACATGGCACATTTTTGGTGACCCTACACTTTGTGTTGTTGGGACAACAGCACCTCCAACAGGACTGAAAGTTTCAGGAACTGACCTGCACGCTGAAGGTCCACTCGGTGGACCATTCGTTCCATACGAAACGACTTATACACTTAAAAACCACGATGAAGATGACATGTATTGGCATGTCACCAATTCAGTGCCTTGGGCAACTGTAGAGCCGATGGAAGGCACAATTGGTGGTGGCCAATCCGTTGAAGTTCGCGTTGAACTCAACAACAGTGCATCAAACTTGGGCAATGGTCTTCACGAAGGTATGCTCGAATTCATTAATGAAACCACTCATGACGGTGACACTTCCAAAGGTCTCTCAGTCAATGTTGGTGTTCCAGTTCCAGCATATTCATACACGCTTGATTCAGACCCAAACTGGGACATGACAGGCGAATGGTCATTCGGTACACCTACAGGGCAGGGTGGTGGCTCCTTCGGTAACGCAGACCCATCAAGTGCTGCGACTGGTCAATATGTTTGCGGTATAAACCTAAATGGTGATTACCTTGACGAAGTTGGTTCACAAATGACGCTCACAACGCATGCTATTGATTGTTCCATGCTCATGGATACTGAACTTAAATTCCAACGCTGGCTCAACACTGACTATCAACCATATGTCACTGCGTATGTCCAAGTCAGTAACAATGGCTCAACTTGGGAAACCCTTTGGGATAACGGCGTAGGAGAGATTGCTGACAGTTCATGGAGTGAACAATCATTTGATATCTCTGATTTTGCCGATGAACAACCAATGGTTTATGTTCGCTGGACACACCAAGTAACGCAAGATTATTCGTGGGCATACTCAGGATGGAACATCGATGATGTTGAAATCTGGGGCGTGAATCTTGACGATACTGGCGATTGCTACGGCGACGTCAATAGTGACGGTATCATCGGCGTAAGTGACATCCTTTCAGTCTTCGATAACTGGGGCGCATGCTCAGGTTGTGATTCTGATGTTACAGGTGACGGAAATGTCAATGTTTCAGACATCCTTGCTATCATTGGCGCTTGGGGTGTTTGCGAATAACTCTTTTAAGTTAAGGTGTACACATGAAACATCTCGTTCCCTTAGTTACATTAATTTCAAGCAGCGCTTTTGCTGGGACAATTATTGTCCCAGCCGAAGTACCTTCAATTTCAGTTGCTGTTGAAAAAGCGCTTGCCGGTGACACGATTCTAGTAAGCCCGGGGGTCTACAACGAATTGATTAATTTCAGAGGCAAGGCCATCACGATTGAATCGGCAGAGGGCTACGCAAAAACCATCATCGATGTTCAAGGTCAGGGCTCTGCTGCAATGTTCGTCATGGGCGAATCCAATAAGTCAGTCCTCAAGGGTTTCACTTTAACGGGCGGAGTTGGCACGGAGTTTGACTCTGCAATTCTTGGTGGCGGTATTTACATACATAACAGTTCACCCACGATTATGGATTGTCACATCGTGAACAATCACGCAGAGTGGGGCGGTGGCATTCATAACTTAAACAGTAGTCCTCGACTTATCAATTGCACCATTGATGGTAACACTGCTGAACTTAATGGCGGCGGCATGCGAAGTCACGAGTGGAGTTCACCATATGTAGAAAACTGCACGTTCTCAAACAACGTTGGCATGTTTGGCGGCGGAATGGATTTTGTCGCTGACAGTGTTCCCACAATTGTGAACTGCGAAATCGTGAGTAACGGCGCTTACTTTCAAGGCGGCGCAGTCTTTGTAGGGTGTGATTGCTCATCACCAAATATTGCTGAAACACAAATGTGCTTGAATGTTCCTGACCATGTTGTTGGTGGGTGGAACAATAATGGCAATAACGACCTATGCGACATTTGCGAAGCAGATGTCACGCGCGACGGCGAAGTTGGGATCCACGACATCCTTGAAGTAATTTCAAATTGGGGCCCAGGCGCTTGTCTTGCCGATATCACAGGGGAAGGCGGCGTCGATGTTAATGACCTTCTGATTGTCATTAACTCATGGGGCGCTTGTCCGTAACCCCGCATCGGAAGTTGAGTTTTGAAATTCAAAGCCCCGCGAAAGCGTGGCTTTTTCAATAAACAAAAAATCCTAGCGATTCATAAGTTTTACATAACATTGCCGATGCATAGTTATCAGGACGTTCGTGTTTTTGGTACAAATACGCTTAGGAGTCCGCAATGGCGAATGCTGCGTACAACACATTTGGTGATTTTGAGGGTGTTGGACCTGATATGGCAGACCATTTATGGCGCATCGATATGCGTTCAAAGCAAGATATCGCAGATGCAGACCCAGAATTGATGTACAAACAAGACTCTGAGTTAGCAGGGGGGCACCTTGATCGGTGCGTTTTGTATGTTTACAGGTGCGTCAATGCCGTTTGCAAAGCAGAGCAAAACAATAGACAATTACATCCGGACTTCCACAAGTGGTGGAACTGGAGCGACAAGAATCTTAAACAAAGGAGTGTTGAGTATGTATAACTTAGATGAGATGTTAGACCGTTCCGTTGACACATGGAGCAACATTTTGAACTGGGATATGGAAGCCGTATCACCATGGGCAGGTGCAACAGCGTTTGTTGAAGCAAAACCAACAGAGAGTTGGGAAACCGGCACAGACAGCGAAACATGGACAGAAACAGAATCAGAAACTGAGTCAACAGAAGCACCAACAACTGTGACAGAAACAGTTGCTACCGCCGCGGGCTTTGAGACACTTACGGAAATGACTGAAGCTGCAGCAGAAGGATGCCCCTTTGCATCAAAGATGATTAATGACGCTGAAGGCGCTTAATCTCAAAATATAAGAATAAAAAGAGCTCTCAACTGAGGGCTCTTTTTTTATTCAGCAATAAATTGGATCCCGTACTCTACTCGTCTTCTAAAATCTTAAATATCAAATCTGCAAATTTATACGGGTTGATATATTCAGAATTTGACATGATGACTACACCGTCATTTTCTTTTAACTTTAAACGCATTAATGATCTTGCTTTTTCTTGTAAGCCATCATGCTCAACAACTAAATTATCTTCTGAATAACTTCCGCTAAGTCTAAAGCCTAAGCCATAACCGACTAGAGAACCATCACTTGTATTTTGACGGCGCCACATTTGTTTTTTGACTTCCTCTGAAACAAAATCCTCGCCTAGCAACGCCTTTGCAAATTGAGCAAGATCATTAATTGATGAAATCCATCCACCTGCACCAAGTTTCCAAGAAACATCTGTGTCCGTTGATTCAATAACTTCACCCGTTTTTTTCTTATAGCCCTTAGCGCGATTAGTAATTCGTTTCCATTGATAATCTGGCTGAAGTGTTCTTAATTTAAGAGGGCGACAAATTCTATTCTTAACTTGATCGGCAAACTTTTCATCACCCGCTCTTTGAATAACAGCGCTAAGCAGTATGTAGCCATGGCTTGTGTAAGAAAACTTTTCGCCAGGCTTACATACTAGGGGGGACTCTTTAAAAGTATCCAAAGCTAATATCACATCTTGATACGGATGCTTGCTGTCATATGACCTCTTAGTCTTAACAACTGGGCCATTTGAGTAATGCACAATTCCACCTAAATGAGAAAGAAGCTGCCGTGTAGTGATTTTGACACCTTTATCAGGAAACTCAGGTACATACTTTCTAATGTCTACATCTAAGTCTAATTTGCCTTCTTCAGCTAACTGCATTGCTGCAACTGCTGCCAAAGGCTTACCAATCGAAGCCCATCTGAATTTTGTACCCAAGCTAACTTTTTGCTTTTTCTTTAAATCTGAATATCCGTATTGCTGTAGATAAACAATCTCACCATTGTTAATAACACCAATTGCTAACCCTACTGCATCTTGCTTTTCCATCTCTTCATGGACTAAAGCATCAATTTTTTCTTTAGATGATTTACTTAAATCAGTCTCTGCAGCAAACGCGTATGAGGCCAATTGAAAGATTAATAAAGCTATAAATTTGAATTTAAATCTCATAAATCAGGTATTAATTATAAATCACATCAAATGGGTGAAATGCACGAATATTTATTAAAAAATTGATTAGTTTGATATTAGTTTTCAAACGCGTATAGTTCATAATAGATAAAGGAGTAAAAATGTATAAACAAATTTTTGCGTTTGCAGCATGCACAATCTTTTGCCTAAATCTAAGTGCTTTAGGATCAGGAATTGTTTCCTTTGGTAAATGGGAAATTGACAATAGCGGCAATGGCTGGGCTGACATCTTGTGGGAATCTGATGAAACACTTGCAGGTTTCCAATTTGATCTTACGAATGTTGAAGTCAAAACTGTAAAGGGGGGTATGGTTGAACAATATAATTGGGTAGCGACAAATAATAGCTTTCGCGTACTTGCATATGCTCCCACTCCATCAAACTACATTCCACAGCAACCTAAACCTGAAAAGTTAATTAGGGTTTATTTTGAAAGCAACGGTGGAGATATCAGTTTTGACGAAGTCTTATTTGCAAACCAATTTGCAGAACCAATTAAAACATCATCTAGCGATGTGATTGTTGTAGATAAACCATGCCTAGGTGATGTCAACAATGATGGAAATGTAAATGTCTCTGATGTACTTGCAGTCGTGGCAGATTGGGGCCAAGCAGATAGCCCCGCTGATGTAAATAATGATGGAATAGTCAATGTCTCAGATCTTCTTACTGTTATGGATGGATGGGGGACATGCTAATACCACTAATATTGAATGCCCTCCTCATTCAATGCCCAATTGAAGTAAATGAGTCGCCAACAACTCCTGGAGGTCTTAGCGGGACATCTGTTGCAATCTATGGCGATGTGATAGCAATTGGTTCCCCGCTTGGCACTGGAAATGAGTGGGCTTCAGGAGTTATTCTTGTCTATAGATTAGATGAGAACAATTGGACCAAAGAAGCTGAGTTAATCGCAAACGATACTGACGCTGGAGATATGATGGGCGTTTCCGTTGATATCTATGAGAATAGAATCATCGCTGGCGCTTGGTTTGAGGACCAAGAGGGGAGCAATAGTGGGGCTGCTTATATTTTTGAACATGAACAAGGCCAATGGTCTCAAACTGCAAAATTAGTTGCTAGCGATGTAAGTGCTGAAGATACTTTTGGAAGACGCGTTGCAATACAAAATGATATATGTGTCGTTACCTCTCCATTAGATGATGACAATGGCTCTACTTCAGGCTCTGCTTATATTTTTAGATATAACAAAGGCATTCAAAATTGGGAGCAGGATCAAAAGTTAACTGCAAAGTCAGGATTACCCGATGATCAATTTGGCCTAGGGCTAGCAATGGATGCTAATACGATTATTATTGGCTCCCCATGGGCAAACAATGGTGCTGGACAAGTACATATTTTTGAAAATAGCGGAAACAACTTTCAAGAAACTCAAATAATTAGTGACCCAACTGCCAGCAGCGGTGACAATTTTGGCTTTGGCGTTGCAGTTAATAATTCGACTATCGCAATTGGTTCATACCATGATTCAGACTTGAATTTTGATGCCGGAAGTGTTTTTATATATTCAAAGAAGAATAAGGGGAATTGGCTCTACCAACAAAAGATCTATCCAGAAGATGGATCGTCAGGTGAGCAGTTTGGAGTCGATGTTTCAATTGACGACAATACACTTCTTATTGGCCATCGATTTGGCCTAAGCAGTGACGTGAGCACTGGCATCGCTTCAATCTATAAAACTAATGGGAATAAATGGCAGTATCAAAGTCGCCTTGAGCCTTCAATGAACTTCAACAACGCTGAGTTCGGCTGGTCAGTTGATCTTCATGGTTCAAATGCAGTCATAGGCGCACCATGGGCAGAGCCTGATGGTTATGCTGAATTCTATGGAGATATTGCTAATGGTTGCCAATGCGATTCCGATGTAAATGAAGATGGAATAGTTGGTGTCACAGATTTGCTTGCAGTCATTGCAGCATGGGGAGATTCTTGCTCGGATTGCCCAGAAGATGTGAATAATGATTCAAACATAGATGTTTCAGATATATTGCTTATCATTAATAATTGGGGATTATGTAAATAATGTTTGACTCTAAATTTTATATATCAATACTTTTACTTGTTATTACATCTACAAGTA
>JAKVBR010000084.1:0-1046 GCA_022447165.1 Phycisphaerales bacterium
TGAATGCCGTGATCTTGAAGCGTACGAATCATTTCTAGACCCGTTCGGTCGCCCACATGTGCTAGCCGAGGATACTTATGCCCACCAAAGTTTCTTTGAAGGATTCGACCATCTTTGGTCCGGTCAAACAGCGCGCCCCACTCTTCGAGTTCATGCACTCGTGCTGGCGCTTCTTTTGCATGATGCATCGCCATTTCACAGTTGTTGATGTACTGAGCACCTCGCATCGTGTCAGCAAAGTGAACTTTCCAGCCATCTCTGTCATCAACGTTCCCCATAGAGGCCGCCATCCCACCTTCAGCCATGACTGTGTGCGCCTTACCGAGGAGCGACTTACAAATCACGCCGACTGATACGCCCATTGATGATGCTTCGATTGCAGCCCTAAGACCTGCACCGCCTGCACCAATGATGATGACATCATACTCATGTGTTGTATAAGGAGTCGTCAAAAGATTCTCCAATCTGTCCAAACACCCATGCAACACATGCGGACATAAAAGTCAGAAAAACCAACCCAGAACAAACTCATCCATGCCCAAAGCATGTGTTTCTTGTTTAAGCAAGTCACGCATTCATACGCTTTCTTGTGTACTGGCTTGCCGGATAACTTGTTCCATTTACCACCAACTAAGTGCCTTAGAACATGACACCCCATCGTGTAACCACCTAGCAAAATCACATTAATTGTTAACACAATTGAACCGACGCCCAACCCGAAATGTTCAACGCCGTTTGCGTCTTTAAACCACATCGACAACCAAGCGTCATACGAAAGAATCACAATGAAGATGAGCGCGATGTACAAGAAGTATCTGTGAATGTTTTGCAAAATGAGTGGAAGCGAGTGTTCGCCTCGATAGCATTTTCGCGGTTCGCCAACTGCGCAGTTTGACGGGTCTGCCCAAAATGCTTTGTAGTATGCACCGCGGTAGTAATAACAAGTAAACCGAAAACCACCTGGCGCCCACAAAATCAATAACGCGGGTGTAAACGGCAACCATGCTGGCCAAACATCTGGCTTAGAACCAAACCATGCGTGGCCT
>JAKVBR010000084.1:1056-7181 GCA_022447165.1 Phycisphaerales bacterium
ACTGGCGAATAAAACGGTGACAAGTATTGAGCGCCGCCTCCTGAGAAGAAGTAGTTATCTCCTTGGAACGCTGCCCAAGTCGAATAGACGATAAATGCTGACAACCCAAGGAATACGACGACTGGTTGGAGCCACCAAGCATCTGTTCTTGATGTCTGACCGAACTTACGTTGTTGAGGGAGTGATAAGTTTTCTTGACTCATTCAATGGTGCTTTCTTAGGGCTAGAGTGTATCCGAATGAGCCCACTCTGACTACTAAAAACGTCCCTCTTACGGCTAAAACTACTCTACTAAACCAAATGATACGATGGTTGTGTCATCATCAAGATGGTCGCTACCCGCCCATTGAATCACGGTCTCAAGTAGCTGCTTTACATCCTCTTCTGCTGAAGGTGATTTGGCGATGAGGTCATACACCCTTTCCACGCCAAACTGCTCGTCCCCTTCTGTTTGCTGTTCAGGAATGCCGTCACTGAACAAAACAATTCTGTCACCTTTTTGAACGAGCAAGGTCGCGTTCCGGTACTCGGAGTTTGCATCAATACCAATGAGGAAGCCGTCTGGATTTGGTGGTGCTTCTGACGTACCACCAGCACGGCGAATCGCCCAGTGCCCGTGCCCTGCGTCAACGTACGTCAGTTCCTTCGCTTCAGCATCAAAGATGCCAACCCAAAGCGTCAAGAATCGGTTCATCGCCGAACGCTTTGCTACAAACTTGTTCACTGCAGTAACCGTCTCCGCAGGATCGCAGCCCGCGTTGATTTTTGCATGTATAAACGATTGTGCTGCACTCATTAAAATCGCAGCCCCCGCGCCTTTACCACTCACATCTCCAACGATGAGTGCCATCCGGCTCTCAGAAAGCGGAATGATGTCGAGCAAATCGCCCGATGCTTCCCGACCTGGTCTAAAAATTCGTCCCCATTCAAAGACATGGCCAACGCTGACTTCTTTTGGAACCATGAGTTGTTGCGCTTCTCTCGCTGCATTCATATCTTGCTCAAGACGGGCTTGTTCAATTTGCATTTCAAGCCGTCTTAAGTTTGCATATGCAAGCCCAGCCATTTGACATAGCGCTTGACAGAAACCAGCAGCGTCCGGTTGAATCTGGCGCTCTTGGTCGCGAGCATCAAGGTACAAGTACGCAACGAGTTCGTTGTCTACCATGACCCCACAACAAATCGCAGAGTGAATGTTTAAATCTGCAATAGATTGGCCATACCCAGCAGTATCACCTGATAGCAAACATGCAACATCGCCTGTTGATGCTGCACTTAAAAGAGAACGGCTAAATGTCGTTTGACTAGCGTCTTTCGATTGCCCGTCACTAAAAGCCATGACATCGATTTCATCGCCATCACTATCAACAAGCATCGCTGCCCTTTGGAATCCTGTGCCATCAATCGCAGATTTAACCAACAACTCGCCAAGTCCATGGAGTGTGTCTGCCTTGTTAATCTCTGCAGAACAATCGATTAGCAAACTCAATCGATGCTGTGCAAGATTACCTACATCAGAACGCGTAAAGCGCTGAACACGAGATTGCATATCGAGTCCATCATCGAGTGTTTGCATCGCAACAGGCGCGCCTTGACGAATACTTGCTCTGAAGATCCAAGGACCAATCTGAACAACATCACCTGTTGTCACTGGCGTTTTTGCTTGCGGTTCACATTGCTCTTCATTGACAAAAGTCCCTACTGTTGAGCCTAAGTCAGTAACAAAACACCCTTCGTCCATTGAAACGAATTGTCCGTGTTTCCTAGAAACAGTGGCATCAAGCAATTTGATGTCGCACTGCGAACCACGTCCAAATAATAGCACTGCACCTGGTTCAAGCCAAAAACCATCCATCTCTGGACCTGCCATGGGTTCAAACCAAAGTTTTTGAATTGTCTGCGTCGCCATTGTCACAATCAACAGGATACACGATGTGCTCAACAAACTCTTATGGGGAATAAAAAAAGGCAGCGCTTTTCAGCACTGCCTTTGAATAAGTAATCAAATAGTTACTGAGTGTCTTCGCCAAACCGATTGCGGATATTGAATGAAGGAGCAGGAGCACTTCCAACAGCGAACTGAGCATCAAGCGCTTTTCGAATTCTCGTTGAAGCATCAGCGAGGTGAGCGCGGGTATATGTATCACTTGCATTTGCACTGTCTATTGCATCTTTGATTTCATTCAATTGCAATCGCACTAAGCTTTGAAGTGTTCGTGCTGCAGGCGAACCTGAATCTTGTTCAAGGCTGAGTTCAATGAGCTTCGACAAATGTTCATTTTGAAGGTTTCGGCGTAAACTTGAAATCGCAGGATTTCTGTTTGTTGTTTTACGCGGCATGTTTTCAAGTTCGCTCCAAACTTCGTCAGTTACAGATTGCACTACTTCAGCCATTGTCAGCACGTCAATGTTCGATTCATTTCTGAATTCGCCATCATAGACTCTACCGAGTGTGACTGGGTTCAAGAGCATCGAAAGAGCACTTGCCTGCAATCCACCAATTCGATCATGAATGGGGAAGGCTGGTTCAGTTCTCATAGAACCCATCCCGCCTGCATCCCACCACTTTTCAACGGTCATTTTGTGAAGGAGATCACTGTCGAGCTGCCACGCTTCATCACGCATCGTGTTTTCAAGCACAATTCTAAGGGCTCTGCGTTGAGTCTCTGGTGAAATTTCTTCAATTGGATTTCGGTCACCAGGATCACCCTTGCGAGATTTATTGTTTAGTGTTCCGCTGAGCCAATCAGCAGCAATACCGACTGAACTGAACTGTTTATTCAGTAGCATTTCATAACCACTTCGAGCTTTGCCCCAACTGTCGCCATCTTTCACAAGGCGGTCGAGTAATGTTACGCGAAGTTGTTTTACGAGACGAATTTGTGAGTCAGCGTAATCGAGCGGGTTCTTTGCCCAGTCGAAACGACGCGTTGAAGGGTCAGCGTCCATTGCATCTTCATCTGTTGCATACGCAAGAAGCGGTTCATTGACTCGTGATAGAATTGATGGAAGCGATTCTTCATCGGTCGTGTAGCCGTACTCGATTGCCCAATAGTCATACGGACCAATCGTCATCATTGTAAAGTCGCCTTGCGTTGGTCCATCTCCAACATTGATATTGATTGGTGAATATTCCATTACTGAACCACAAATTGCTTCGTGTTCAAAATCATCATTATTCATGTCTGCCATGTCGTGAAGCGTTGACGCTTTAAAGTTATGGCGAAGACCTATGGTATGGCCTGTCTCATGCATGATGACATCTCTGAGCATTGGACCAATAAACCAGTCTGGAACACCATCGAGCATGTCTCCATCTGCTTCTTCATTTCCTTCGGCAAGCATTGACAGAACTTCAGGATGAAGCCGTGCCATAGATAACTCCGCTGCTTGGAATGCAGGGTACATGCATTTGCCATTGACTTGCGAAACTCGTTGACTCAAACCATCAAACTCGTCGTCCCCAAGCAGTTCTGTTTGTGTTTGAAGGGAAGGATGAGCTGGTTCACTCGCGATTCTCTTAATGACATCACTGCGTTCAAATGGTGAAGCGAGTCGAACGCGCGGGTCCCAGTTTGGATGCGTTTTCAACCACTCACGAGCTTCAGGGCTGTAACTTTGCATAGCGACCTCCGGAAGAAGTTTATGCCATGCGAGTCCAACCATTGATAAAGACTTCGTCCATCACGATGTCAGCATCAAGAATCATTCCAGTCTCAGGATCAACACGGCTTGGCCCAATCGCAAAGCCCATGTCGGAGTTTGTCCAAAGAACGAAGTTGTAACGCGCATCTTCAGGATCTTTTTCCATATGCGCTCCAGTTGCTTCGTCTTGTTGATACACCTCGATAGCGTTGACGATGCCTATTTTTTCAAATGCTTTGTTCCACTCAAGAACACCTTCACGAACCCATCGTCTGTAGCGAACAGGAATCGTGTGTTCTAAGTAAAATACAATTGGTTTCTTTGGAGGACTAAGTTTTAAACTCGGATCTGCTTTTTCAAGAGGCCAACGATTCACATAACGAACCCATGGGTCTTCACTTGAAGCATCTCCAATGTCTTTGTACGCAGTTGTGAAATAACCAATTCGGTGGTCAGAAACTCGTGGTTTGTATCCCGTATTCTTAGGCACTTCACGGATTGAATATGAAATCGAACCAAAGTTACCTGTGCCAAGTGGCATTTCAAATGCAAGTTCGACATTCGCAGGAAAACTCTTCGCATTTGCAAGCGTACCTAAATCAGAACGAGCGCCGCCTGTAGCACCGCCAAAGATTCGACCGCTTTGATGTAAGAATAATTTTGTTGCATTGATTACAGGTCCGCCATTTGGCCCAGTTGCAATGATTGGTACATCAAGAACAACACGGTCAGTAAATGCACGCTCATAACCACTTTGAGATTGCGAGTCACCAGTTGTCCTCACTTCAAGTTGCGGAGCAACGAGTACAAGTGTGTCACGGATGCGCTTCCAGTAGCCGTAAATGTCACCCATCTGCACACCAGATTCTTGGATACCACTTGAAATGGTGTATGCAATGAGAATGGGCTGACCTTCAAAACCTGGGCCAAGTTCCATAAGCACGTTGTCATCTTCATTGACAAAAATCGAATACATTCCGGGAGTTCCATCTATTGAAGAGATGACGGGTTCATACCCATCTGAAACCTGTTCAAAAGGCGGTAACTCTCCGAGTTGGAGTGAAAGTACAGTAATAGCGGTAAACAGTGTCTGAATCATAGAGCCATCCTTACGTCAGAAAATTTGCCAATGTTCTACATCGGACTCCTGATTCTACGGTCAATAACCCATGAAGTTGCAGTGAATTATCGGTCTTTTCTCCAAATAAAAACGAAGCAGAGAATACCGACTGCCATGAGGGCAAAAACGCTGATTGCAAGCGGAAAGAAGGGATCAGAGCCATGTTCAGGACCCAATTGGAGGGTTCCAAGCCCAATGACTGGCCCAACCATGTAACCACCGCCAATGAGGGCTTCGTGCGTCCCGCCGGCCTCGACTTCAGCCCTGCCAACTGCTAGCGCGTAATATATTGCTGCGTAGTAAGTTACGCCCATTCCAGCCCCAAAAAGTACAAGCCCTAAGATCAAAATAGACAGTGAAGTTGCCGCGAAGATCGCAATGAGTCCTAACGACATCGCAATCATGCCCCCCCAAAGCACTGCCCACCGACCATGCCAGAACGGAACATGCGCCATCACGCCAACGATGAGTACGCGGGCAAACATCCAGATTGCGGCAATTGGCGTCTGCATCACGACATCGACATTGATTCGCGACAACACGAATGGAAGTATCGGGGCAAGGACGCCGTTGAAAATGTAACTCAAGGGGAGCAGAATTCGGGCCCCTTTTAAAAGCGGCTTATACCCATCAGGCACATGTGCTTGGGCTTCAGTTTCATCATGTGCCGCGGGCTCTTGTTCAAACCAGTAGAGCGGGATAACTGCAATCAAGTTAGCAAAACCCAATCCTACAATTGCCATCGACGCATGCGATTCCATAAGTGGCGCAATAGCAATCATTGCCGTTGCAACAGAGATCATCCAAACAGTATTCCAATACCCAATAGCGCTTCGCATGGATTGTCCATGGCGCCCTGCAACCAAGTAACTTTCAACAAGTGGCCAAAGCCATGCGCTACACCCACCTGCCACACCCCCAGCAACCCAAACAACCCACGAACTTTCGAACAAAAGTGGTAACGTGCAAACAGTCCCTTGCATGACAAGAAGAAGTGCAAGGATCGCGCGAGATGAACACACTTTGTTGAATAGTGAAGTTAACTTACCTGAAGCAAATGCACAAACGATGTAAAGCAATCCAATGAGTAAGAACAACGAAAAGTTTTCATATTCATCAAAACCATAATATTGTTTAGCAATGAACGGGAGACCATTCCATACAACACTTGTGCCAATTGAAGCAAATGCTGTTAAGCACAACGTTGCAACAAGTGAAGATGCTGTGGAAGTATGTTGCGAGTTCTTTGTCAATGCTGAGCTGGATCAGAAGAGACCTGATAGTTCGGCGCTTCTTTGACAATTTGAATGTCATGCGGATGACTTTCAACAAGTGAAGCACCACTGACTCTTACGAACGT
>JAKVBR010000085.1 GCA_022447165.1 Phycisphaerales bacterium
TCGACTGGTCTGTACGTTGACAGAATAGAACCGTTGACATCGATTACGCCGCGTAAGTCAAGAAGGCCACTGACAATGGTGCCGTTGAGTTTAACGCCTACAGTTTCGTCATTTTGAAACGCGCCGATTTCGACTGACCAACCAGGGAGCATGATGGTAGAGCGTTCCATTTGCTCGCGGTCAGTAGGGTCAATGCTATTGAGCGAAGCAACGAGTTGGGCTGCATCTGGTTGTTGCGCTAAATCAGCATCATCTGGATCGATGTAAAAACGCGATTCCCCTGTCACCTGTACTTTGTTGCGCCAATGCGTAAACTCGCTTGGCACATCACCTGCAACTGAGCCCAGAAACGTGCAGTCATGAAACCTGATGTTGTTCGATTCATCACGCGTGTCATAAAAGGTATCGCTACCTGAAGAGGCACTGGAACCAGTGAACTGCTGTTTGTATCCGCCAAAACCATCTGGAGCAATTGCACCAACATAGTTCCAGTTTGGGTCGGCTGTATCTTCATGCGTTTCAATCCAAGTCACACCGACGAAAGTGCAGTTTTCAAAGAGTGCGTTAGTCCCTTTTGGAATTCGGACATCGCGAAACTCCATGTCCTTAAACGTTTCCCTTTGATACCAATCATATGCACCTTCAGATTCGTATGGCACGCCTTCCCATGGTTGCGTGTGTGCAGGTGCATGCTTGCCGCCATTTGCGAGATTGTGTTGTACTTGACCGCCAGCTGCGTCACCAAATGGGTCGCCTGTCATTGACTCCGCTTCGAACCACGAAGAAGAGATTGCGAACATTGCTGGCGTGAGTTCAGAGAGTTGTGATTCAGGCAAACCAAACTGGCTTGATGATTCACCAAGATCAGAATTGATTGCACCGCTGACATCAGTTTGCCACTGAGAGCCCGTTTGTGTTTCCCAGTCAGCAACATCAACAGCAAATCCGATGTGACCATCGACCTTGGCGTATTGGTCAAGCGCGTTGATGATGCCATCGTTGTAGCCAAGTTCAGTATCGGTGGAATCAATCACTCCATCGCCGTTTCGATCTGCTCTTGCGCCATCGATGAGCGCTGCGAGTTGAAGGTCATCACCAAACTCTTGAGCAAGACCATGGTGCCCTGCTACAGCTGCTTGCGCAGCGTCATAGACAACACCGATGTTTCCGTCACTGTCATAGCGCGACAAAAACAAATCCATTTCTGTTACATATTGGTCGCCATCGTAATCAATGAGCGCGCCACCTAACCCCGCGCCCTCAGTGGGATGACTCGGACGAAGCTTGTTATCGCCATCAACATCGTTTGCGAGAACGAGCGCTTGATACGCAGAAATCTGACCATTAAGCATTGTAGGGTCGAGTCCATAGAAATCATTTCGCATGACAAGCGGTGTACCAAACTGGTTGTTGAGTTCGCCAGCATTGATGCCATACCGCATGGCTAGCGGACCTTCAACGATAACGTTTCGACCAAGCATGACGCGGGACATCGCAACGACTGCATAATCAATTCGCTTATCTAAATCGAACTGCATGGAAATCGTTCGCGTGATGCCTTCACTTTCACCTTCGCTTGTAATGATGACTGAGGTATCACCCTCAATGAGTTCATATGCAATTCTAAATGTCGCGTCATCATGCATTTCAATTGGCTTAAGTTCTAATCGAAAGTCATTGTTTCTAAGTAATGGCAAAAACGCATCGTCTGTTTCGATTTCAACAGCGTGATTGTCCACTTGGTCATACACATCGTAGAGTTTGTGAACGATGCCATTTCCAGAAGGCGCGCCGATGACATAGTCGCTTGGAGATTGCACAGTGATGTAGCCATCTGCTGCTACCCATGTGCCCTTCCAGAGTTTTTCTGCGAGGTCGACATCGATTTCGCCTTGATCAATGATGAAGCGGTTAACTTCAGAAAGTAAACGCTGACTTGCAAATGTCAATCCAGACTCTGCTGCTGATTGTGACTTTGCAATCGCAATCATTGATTGGGCGCTCCGGAGGTTCGACCACGAAACGCTTGCGATGCCTGCTGTGACTGATGCAATCACCGTCAACATTAAAAGCGCTGGAATTGTTGCCCACCCGCGTCGTGTATTGTTGTTGATCATCTTGGTGCAATCCATACTAACCTCGCTATTTCATCGCCATCATGAAGTGTGATGACTTCTATCTTGATTGTGTCTGATGTGCCATCAGGGACAGTAAGCGTGATGTCAAACGGGTCGACACACTCGACGGAAACTTGTTGTTCCCAATCGTCCATTCCAACAATGACTGTTCTCGTTGCGTCAATGGGTCCTGAGCCATCGCTATCTGAAAAAACTGCTCCATCTAAGTCATCTAAATCATCAAGGTCTACAGGCATTGATTCGCCTCCTTCTACACCCCAGACGCCAGTGCCAGTGACTGGGTCTGAAGATGGAAGGATAAGCGTCATCTCGCGTATTTCTTTCGCAAGTCGCATGCCAGTTGCAAGTTCATCTGAAATGACTTGCTGTTGATGCCACGATTGTTGCGAGCCCGCGACTGCGACGATACCGATGCCGATGACCGCAATTGCTACTGCTGATTCAACGAGCCAGAATCCGCGACGAGTTGGCGTTTTGGTCCTGTTCATCCTGACACCACCGCGCTCATCTTGAAGATTGGAAGGATAATTGCCATGGCGATGAAGCCCACGATGCAGCCCATGCAAACAATCATGATTGGTTCAAGCAAACTTGTAAACGTCTTGATTGCGTCCTTAAGAACTCTGTCGTAATACTCTGAGATTTCTTCAAGGACATCGCCAAGTCGACCTGATTCCTCTCCTGCTGCAATCATTTGCACAACTGGTTTTGGAAGCAGTTTTGTGTTTTCAATGACAGAGTTAATCTTGTCGCCACCACTGACGCCTTCACTGGTGTCACTCCACAACTTCTTGTAGTGCTTGTTACCAGATACATTCCCAGTAACTTCAAGTGCACTGAGCATTGGAACGCCAGCATTGATGAGTTCGCCGAGTGTTTGAAGCGAGCGATTGATGTAAAGCGCGCGCATCATGAGTTTGAGCACTGGAACAGTGATCTTTAACTTATCAACCACAAGACCGCCGCGTTCAGTTTTACTCCAGAAAATGAGAAGCACTGAAAGGACGCCCGTTGCGATTGGAACTGTCCACCAAAAGTGAACCATCCATGCGCTTAAGCCCATAAGGAACATGGTTGGCCAGGGGAGAATGTCTTCCTTGCCTGCAAACACGCCTGCGAATCGCGGTAGTACGAATGTCAGAAGGAAAATCGTCACTGCCATTGCAAGTGCGCCAATCACAACTGGATACAAACTCGCGCCTACGATTTGTTTTTTCGTTTCGATTTGGCTCGCAATGATTTTTGCAATGCGATCAAGCATATGCCCGAACGACCCAGACAATTCACTTGCTTTCACCATGTTGATGTACAGCGGTGAAAAGAGTTTTGGATATTTGCCAATTGCATCAGAGAATGTGCAACCCGCTTCTAAATCCTCTTGAATGGTCATCAAGATTTCTTGGAACTTTTTGTTCTCGACGTTCTCTGCGATGCCAGCAACTGCTGCTCGCAAACTGATGCCTGCTCTCACCATCACAGCAAGTTGCGTAGTAAAGTCAAGGACATCTTTGTTTGTTGGGCCATTTCCCGTGTTTAGAAATGCCCAGATTTTCTTCATAGCACTATTGCTCACGTCTTGGAGCGGGACAAGGCGGACAACTCTCCCACCTTTGTCTTGCAATAGAGTAGCGGCAGCCGTTGCTGTTTCAGCAGCGAGCTGTCCAACCAACATGTCTCCGCTCTCTTTCTGTACTTCATAGCGGTAAGTCGGCATTGTGTTTTCCTTAAGCTGCGAGGGTCATTGATAATCGTTCAGGGTCAGACGCGTTTGCAATCGCGATGTCGCGATCGACTAAGCCGTTGTATACAAGCGCTGAGATTGAAGCATCTCGAGTCATCATGCCTTTACGACTGCTCGTTTCAATGACATTTGGAATTTCAAATGTTCTTGATTCGCGAATAATGTTTCGGACGGCTGGGTTACAAAGCAGAACCTCAACTGCTGGAACCATGCCGCCCCCAATTTTTGGAAGCAGTGTTTGTGCAACAACTGCTTTGAGTGTGTTCGCAAGCATCGAACGGATTTGCCCTTGCTGATTTGCTGGGTACATGTCGATGATTCGCTCAACAGTTTGTGAAGCGTTCACTGTGTGAAGAGTTGAAAGCACAAGGTGACCTGTCTCTGCTGCAGAAATTGCAAGCGATGCTGTTTCAAGGTCACGCATTTCACCAACCAAAATGATGTCTGGATCTTGACGAAGTGCGTGCTTGAGCCCCGAAGCAAAACTTGGCATATCACTACCAAGTTCTCGTTGTTCAACGAGGCATTGCTCGGACTCAAAGGTGTATTCAACAGGGTCTTCAAGAGTAATGATGTGACGCTGTTTCGTTTTGTTTATCTGATTCAGTAATGATGCGAGCGTTGTGGATTTGCCAGAGCCAGTGTCGCCTGTAACAAGCACGAGGCCTCGGGGCAAATCAGCAAGTGGTGCAATTGCGGGCGGTAGATTCAACACTTCAAGTGGTGGAATCTCGGTTTTAATCGCACGCATTGCGATAGCTGGGACGCCTCGCTGCAAGTGAGCATTCATACGAAAACGCGCATCTTCGGTTGCCCATGATAAGTCGACATCTTGAAACTGCTCAAATGTTTCTTTTTGAGCATCATTGAGAATGCTATCTAAAAACTTATGCATGTCTTCTGCCTTCAGTTCAGGCATATCCATGCGAGTCAATCCCGTGTCTACGCGGAGCATCGGCTTCTCCCCCGCAACTAGGTGGATGTCAGAAGCATCCTTTTCGTTTGATTCTTTGATAATCCTATGAATGTCCATGGTGGGGACATCGGCAAGGTGGAAACGGACCTTCACCAGCGCATGCAAAGTAAGGTTGAGTTGTGATTTTAGTTCCGATTATGCGAGCAAGCTCGGTCAAAAAGTCACTCTGCACGGACTGCGTCAAATGTATCGCGTGCAAAAACTGATGTAGAGGGTTTTGAAAATCCCGCTTTTCGAAGTGTATCTGCAAATGCATCCGATTCAATATATGAGAGCGTCCCTTGCAGTTGCCATCCTCCGGTTGAATGCTCTAATGCACTCGCTGGAACGACAATTGGAATGCTACTTTCGATGACAGACCACCTCGGGACAGTCAGCTTCGCCTCATGTAATCCTGTAAACACATGACTGCCATCTACAGAGACTGAATACTCGTATAGAAGAAGCTCTATTGGCTCATTATTGGTGTTGCTTACGTTGAATACCGCTTCAAAAGATGCCGCATCACTATCGATTTCAGTACTTACTGCATGTTGATAGGTTGCAATTGGCGCTCTAGTTGAACAGCCAAAAATGAAACTCAATACAAAAAGTAAACAAATGCGAATATGCATATGTCTACTATACCAACGGTGGACATGCCACTGCCCCCCATTCAATCTTATTTCATAACAAGCGCTTGCTTATCGTGTTTGTATGGTTGATACAACTGGCCATCGATCAGAACGATGTGGTTTTCACCCACTGGCAAGTTTGGTTGATACCTTGAATATTGATTCCACCAAATTGTAAGCGCCATCATGATGAAGAACGCACTCCACGTAGCAAGTTCGCCTTCACGCTTATAGCGTGTTTTGTAGAGGAGCAAAACGCATACTGCGACCGTGATGCATTTGTAAATTGCAAGTGGCCATATCGAGTTCGTTGTCTCTAGCAACCACACCGCGATCGGGTTTCCTTCACTCATGCCTACTGATGTGAGGTAGGAAACCGTCAATGCCAGGTCTGCGAGGCTTAATCCGACAACACCCCCAAGTAACCATGTGACACGTTCTGCACGCTTGGTTTCACTGCTATGTTGTTGCGATACTGTATTCATTTCCACTTTCCCCATGTTGTAAGGGTCGACCCGATAACCCCATTCGTCCACCAGAAATTTCGTTTTTTTTAAGAATTGCTTTTTTTAGTTTCAAAAAGCGAGTTCTACTTGACTTTTTTCTCCAAATTGATATCAATACGCAAAGTAAGCATTGTTTTTAACTTCGGAGTTATGCCTGATGTCATTTGAACCAACACAATTTGATCCTAGTGGATTCCCATTCGATTCAACAGATTTTGCAATGACAACTACAAGTTCAGCGACTGTGTTGCCAGCACCAATGCCAACCATGGACTGGGAAGACGATGACGAGGATGACGGTGAAGAAGAAAGCACTCCTGCTGAAATCGACCCTGACTTAGAAGATGAAGAATCACCCGCAGAAGAAGATGAGTTTGGTGAAGATGTTGAAGAAGATGATGACGACGATGAGTTTGAGCAATACATGCTCGGGGATGACGACGATTAAGTCGACACTTGAGCCGATTGACTACTCGCGCTTTTTTCATTTGAACGCCCATGTTTTCCGGACGCAGAGAGTTTCATAGCGTCACATAAACACTGCACACATTCAAACTCTCGATACGATTCACTGAGCAATTGGATTCGTTCGTCGAATGAACTTCCATTCTCTTTAAAGATGCGTTTAAAACCATCTTTGATGGCATCAATCTCCGCGTCTGAATAACCCCGTCTTGACATTGCAACAACGTTAACTGCTCTTGCTTCAGCAGGAGTGCCTTCGACAATCATATAAGGCGGAACATCTTTCGTGATGCGAGCAAGTCCTCCGACATATGCACATCGGCCAACTCTTGAGAATTGATTGATCCCTGCACCACCACCAATCGTCGCGCAATCATCGATGTTAATGTGTCCTGCAAGCATGACTTGATTTGCAATAACGATGTCATTGCCAAGAATACAATCATGCGCGACATGGGTTCCAACCATAAGCAAGTTTCGATTACCAACAGTAGTCGTACCACCGCCCTGCCCTGTACCACGATGAATGGTGACATGCTCGCGAATTTCGTTGTCATCGCCAATCGTTAACGTTGTTTCTTCACCGGCGTACTTTTTATCTTGGGGATCACCACCAATCACTGTGTAAGGGAAGATTTTGTTTCCGCTTCCCATGCTTGTATTGCACTGAACAGTGACATGGTTGAGCAGCGTTGTACCAGCCCCAATGACAACATCTTTCCCGATGACGCAGTATG
>JAKVBR010000086.1 GCA_022447165.1 Phycisphaerales bacterium
CACCATGCATTCAATTTCGATTTCTGGTCGTGGAACTTCAAGAACTGCACCAGCAGCAGATGCGTTTGTTGGCTGGCCAACAATATCGAGTGACATTTTAATCGTTACAACTTGCTTGAGGTCTACTCTCGCAAAATCAACGTGAATGAGATTGTCGCCAAGGTATCCAAACTGGAGATCCTTGACGAGAACAGTTGCTGGTGAACCATCGCCGTTATCGAGTTCGATCACGTGGTTGCCTGCCTGAAGGTGTGTGATGATTTCTCGTTCATCAACACTTACTGAGACAGGGTCACTACCTTTACCGTAAATCGTCGCAGGTAAGCGACCACTTTTTCGTAAGCGACGAGCATAGGTTGTTCCGAGTTTTTCTCGGAGTTCAACTTGTACAACAGGGGCTTCGTGTGCCATAACTTTCTTTCCTTCTTATTACTTCTTAGGTCCTTCGCCACTTCTAAAGAGAGACGAAATTGACATGTGATGATGTATTCTGTGCACGGCCTCTCCAAGAAGTCGTGCGACGCTAAGTACATGGAGCTTGTCACCAAGACCATCGAGTCGTTCATCAGGACAAATCGTGTCAGTGATGAGAACTTCGCTGATTGGTGATTCGTTAATTCTTTCAATTGCTGGTCCAACGCAGACCCCGTGAGTAGCAACAGCAGTAATTTTGTTTGCGCCATGTTCCTTGACAAGGCGAGCCGCCTCGCAAATCGTGCCTGCAGTTGAAATCATGTCATCAACCATCAAGACGTTTTTGCCTTCAACGGAACCGATGAGCCGCTTTGAAACGACTTCGCTTCCAGAATCACGGCGCTTATCGATGATGGCGAGTGTTGAGTCCAAGAGGCCTGCGTACATGTTTGCGACTTTGACGTTGCCAACGTCCGGTGAGACGATGACCATGCTGTCGCCATTCATTTCATTGTCTTGAGCGAAATGGTCACAGAAGACTTTTGTTGCTGTGAGGTGGTCTACCGGAATGTCGAAGAAGCCCTGAATCTGTGCCGCGTGCAAGTCCATGCAGAGGACTCTGTTTGCGCCTGCTGCTGTAATGATGTTCGCTGCAAGTTTTGCAGTGATTGGAACTCTTCCTTCATCTTTGCGGTCTTGTCTTGCGTAGCCAAAGTACGGTATGACTGCTGTGATTCGACCTGCGGAAGCACGTCTGAGGGTATCGATCCAGATCAGTAGTTCCATCAGATTGTCATTTGCTGGCTTCGAGGTTGATTGCACAATGAAGCAGTCGCGACCCCTGATGTCTTCGTCAATTTTGACGATGATTTCACCATCAGGAAACTTACTGACTTCAGCAGCACCAAGTGGCAATTCTAAATGTTTGCACATCTGGACAGCGAGGTGCTCGCCTCCAGTTGCAGCAAAGATTTTTAAACGTCGATGGTCGTCGTGGCTCATATCTGCGTCTCCACATTTTCATGATTGCAGTTTGCTTCGCGAGTACGTAAGATCGATTCAACTTCTGCAAGTTGTTCCGGAGTGTTTATTGAAAGAGTGTCCTCGGGTTCAACAGCATTAACGATTTCAATGACTGCGTTTTGTTCTTTGAGCATTCGAGGTACTTCTGTGAGGTAATACTCGTTAGTTAACTCATTTGGCTCTAAATCATTGAGGCAATTCCAAAGTGCTTTTGCGTTGAAGACAGCATAACTAGGGTAGACCTCGTGAATTTCGAGTTGCTCAGGCGTTGCATTTTTGTGTTCGACAATTGCCTCAAAGCGATTGTCGCTATCGCGAACAATTCTTCCGTAACCAGTTGGGTCAGGGATGACGCTCGTTGCGAGTGTTGCTAGCGCTCCAGAAGAACGGTGGAGTTCCATCATCGCGTCAATTGTTGATGAGCGAAGGAGGGGGCCATCACCACCGAGGACGAGAACATCACCATCAAAATCTTTGAGGGCATCTTCACACACTATGACTGCATGACCAGTTCCAAGCTGGGGCTCTTGTATGACATATTCGCAATGTGGAATTGAATCTTTAACTTGTTCAGCGCCATGTCCAATGACGAGGACGACGCGCTTGCAGCCAGATTCTTTGACAGCGTCAACAACCCACCCAACCATTGGTTTGTCTAAGACGGGGTGCAACACCTTCGGCAAGTCGCTATTCATGCGAGTGCCTTTGCCAGCAGCAAGAATGATTGCTGCGAGCGGTTTGTGTTGCTCGTTGTCAGACGATGTGCTCATCTCTTTTTCCTTAAAAGGAACTGGCCCGCCAAGACTTGAACTTGGAATGCCTGGATCAAAACCAGGTGTGTTACCGATTACACCACGGGCCAATTGTCTGTGAGATGCTACGTTGAGCAGCTCGTTAGTCCTCCAGCCCAAGTAGCACCGATGTGTACTTGGGCCTGCAAAATCGCGGGAGGGACAACGTGGTGAGCCCAACCGCGGCGAACCTTCCCAAGACTTGGAGCACTCATCGCCGCGATCAGTACCCCATGTGAAGCCAAGCATACGACTTGTCATCAACGGTCCTACCATTGGAAGGGTCAGGGATTGTACATGAGAGCGGTGTTATTGGCTAGGGGAATGGGGTTTTTTTAGCCCTAGAATGGCTTTTTTACGCCCCTGAGCCATTGTTTCTTCAAAACGTTTTAGATTTGATTGCGCTTCATCTCTTGGCGACTCATGATGCCACATATGGAGTGCTGTTGCCTTGAAGTCACCCCTTCGAAGTTTCCCGCCAGCAAACACTGCTCTTGCAGCAACATCTGAATCTTCATAGCCCCAGCCAGTAAAGGATTCATCAAAACCGCCAATCTTGAGCATGAGTGATTTGTCGATGATGAAATTGCATCCACGGATCTTCTTCCAAGATGCAGGCATGATGCTTCTAAACATGCCAAGTGGGATAGGAATAAGCGGAAGCAACCGATTTATATGCCCTGAAATGCGTAATCCTGTAAATTTGTACCACGCCCATTCATGTGGCTTGAGGTCATTGTCAATCAGATGTTGTGAAATCGTCTGATCTAGTAGCACTCTGCTACACCCAACGACATTATTACTCGCTGCAAGCCCCTTCATATCCTTGACATAATGTCTTCTCGGGATGCAATCGCCATCTAAGAATGCCAACATGTCCCCATTTGCTTCAAGGATCGCCTTGTTCAGAATGGCGCTCTTCCGAAAGCCCTCGTCCTCTTGCCATAAGTGGATGCACTGTAAGGTGTCATTGAATGTAGCGATGAGATTGGCCGTTTCATCGGATGAGCCGTCATCAGCAATAATGAGTTCAAACGCTTGGTCGGTTTGTGATTGAAGCGCTTCAAGGACAAGTTTTAAAACATCAGGGCTGTTATAAGTACTGACGATAAGTGTGAGTGAAGACATGTCCTTGATTCATCCAAGAAGTGAGAAGAGCGGTATCATCTCGTTGTACCTTACTAGAAATCTGTAGCCCTTTATGTTCAATCAACTCATCCTTTTTCATCGACGACTCATCTGGCTAGGCATTTTTATCTGTGTTGTCATTACTGTTCTAGGGTTACAAGCATACCGGTTAATGGTTGTTGAGCATGAATCGTACTTCAGTAAGGCAGAAAGCCGTCTTCTCACCGTTGAGTATCTTCCGACATTTCGCGGTGCAATCAAAGACCGGAAGGGAAGAGTCATCGCTCAAGATGTGCCCTCATACGCAGTTGCTGTGCGATGGGATTACATTACAGGCGACATCGCTCATGAACATGCAGTGCGAGATGCGAAATCATCAGTTGGCCATCAGCGGTGGCTTTCACTTTCGCCTGAGGAACGACAGAGCCAAATGAACGCGTTTCTCCCACCTGCTGAACAAGAACTGCGCCAGTTTTGGGACCGAGTCGCAGGTATCGGGGACATATCAAGGGAAGCGTTAGAAGAGCGTTTGCAACTCATCCGTTCTTCAGTAACTCATTTAGCGGAAGTTGTGTGGGAGCGGCAAGAATCTGCACATGAAAAGCGATTCGGAGAACGCGTAGAGTTTGTCGCAAGACCAATTCGTGAGCAGAGAACAAGCCACATCATCCTGTCAGATGTGAGTGATGAAATGGTCTTTCAGTTTAAAAAGATGCAGGATGATGTTCCGAATGCAATCACGATTGTGTATGACAGAACGCGTACATACCCATTGAGGACGCAGCGAGTGCAATTAGATGGCGCAACATTTCCAACACCGATTCGTGTCTCTAAGCCCCCAATCGTAGAGTTGAACTCAGTTGGCGAATTATTGATTGGCGATGTCAGAGAAGATGTTTGGGAAGAGGACATTGACCGCTTGCCGTTTTCGACTAAGCATGGCGTTAACTTGCAGGGCTACAGGTCTGGAGATGAAGTAGGGAGCCGCGGTATTGAAGCGGAACTTGAAACAACACTCCGTGGGCATAGAGGAAAAGTGACGCTCAATAAACAAGGTGAAGAGATTGAGCGAATTCTTCCTATTGGTGGCTCAGATGTGACCATTACAATTGACATGGAGTTGCAGGCGCGTGTGGAGGCGATTCTCTCACAAGATTTAGAGTTCATGAATGTGCAGTCCTGGCATCGAAATGGCTTGCTTCCAGATGCGTTACCACTTCGCGGTGCTATTGTTGTGTTAGATGCTGAGACGAGCGAAGTGCTTGCAATGACGTCTTCGCCCGCCCTTGATGATGAAGTTGATGCAGAGGGATATCCATGGTTAAACCGCGCTGCAGAAGGGCTGTATCCACCCGGTTCAATTCTTAAGCCAGTTGTGTTTGTCGCAGCGGTCAGTGACATGGACATGCAAACGAATGAAGCAATTGAATGCACAGGCCATTACTTTGATGGTGTTAAAGATGCGGCGCGGTGCTGGATTTATCGTGACCGATTCAACTTTCAAACGCATGGTTATCTTAAAGGACGTGAAGCGCTTGCCCGTTCTTGCAACATCTTCTTTTATGAACTTGGGTCAAGGATGGGTTTTCATGAGTTGCTTGATTGGTATAAGAAATTTGGGTTGGGGCAACCGCTGCATGAACGCTTGACTTCAGATACAGCAACTGGGACTTTTGGTCATCTTCCAAGTGAGCGTGATATCGCTCAACTCAAAGAGCGAGGCGCACTCACTTTTGAGACGGTGAGTGTAGCCATTGGTCAGGGCGCACTGACGTGGACCCCGCTGCACGCAGCAGCAGCATATGCAACCCTTGCAAGAGGTGGCATTTGGAAAGCGCCGAAACTCACGAAGCAGAATGATGCCGGGGTTGACTTACATCTCAATCAAGAGAGCGTTTCGATTGCGTTATCAGGATTACAAGATGCGATTCTGAAAAGGCATGGCACAGGTTCTCTGCTCAGGCATTCTGCGACTTCAGATGAACCGATTTTCACAATAGATGGTGTGAAGTTGTGGGGAAAAACAGGCACAGCCGAAGCGCCGCCATTTTATATCGAAGGAGAAGAGCAACCCATTGTGGGTTTAGATCATTCATGGTTCTTAGTCATGGCAGCACCCGCAGAAAGTCAAAGGCCGACTGTTGTTGTCGCAGTGCTCGTTGAAAATGGTGGCAGTGGAGGTCGTGTTGCGGGACCAATAGCAAATCAAGTGCTGTATGCATTGCAACGAGAGGGATACTTCAACTGATGCCTCAGCGAAGTCATTTGCCAATCTTTTCACTTCATGCAGGGTGGCTTGTTGTGTTTGCTGCTGCATTACTCACATGGCTTGGGATTGAAACGATTGAGACAACAAGGCCAGCAACATCATCTCGGCAACTTATCCTAGCGATGGTGGGCGTGTTTGCAGCGTATTGTGTGTTGTTCATCCCAGTCAACCGAATGCGCCAAGCAAGCCCATGGTTTTTTGGTTTCGGATTAGTTCTACTCGTTGTGCTGATTATTCCAGGTGTACCAGATTTTTTAGTTCACCCGAGGAATGGCGCGAGGCGATGGATCAATGTCGTTGTGATGGACATGCAGCCCTCTGAACTGGTCAAAATTGGATTTGTCCTAGCACTCGCTTCTTATCTGCGATTCAAACAGCATTACAGGGAGATGAAGGGCTTGTTGATCGTTCTTGCGATTGCAATCCCTCCGATGCTACTCATCGTTGTCGAGCCAGATTTGGGGACAGCAATGCTCTTCCTTCCTGCGCTCATTGCAATGCTCGTTGCAGCAGGAGCAAAATTTAAACACCTCGTCATCATTGCATGCATTGGAATCACTGCATCGCTTGCGATGTATCCACTGCTACGCCCACATCAAAAAGACAGGATTCAAGCACTCATCGCCCAAATTGAGGGAGATGATCGCTTTGAACAATCTATTGGATATCAAGGTGCTCGCGCGATGACATTGATTGGTGCTGGCGGTATGGCGGGTGTTTCAAAAGATAAAGCAGCTGAATTGCTCAAAGCAAATCACTTGCCAGAAGAACACAATGACATGATTTTTGCAGTGATCTGCTTGCGCTTCGGTTTAGTTGGAGCAATTGGAATGTGGAGTTTGTACCTCATGTTGGCTGCAGGTGGGCTGATTGCTGCAGTAGCGTGCAGAGACCCATTCCCTCGGCTTGTTTCTGTTGGCTTGACTGCAATGATCTTAGGTCAAATGGTTATTAACACTGCAATGACACTTGGCATTGCACCAA
Organism: Phycisphaerales bacterium; assembly: GCA_022447165.1. Taxonomy (GTDB): domain Bacteria; phylum Planctomycetota; class Phycisphaerae; order Phycisphaerales; family SM1A02. Next base: position 6,610 of record JAKVBR010000086.1, read on the forward strand.
TTACGGGCTTAACACTTCCATTTGTGAGTGCCGGCGGTTCAAGTTTAGTTGTGACATGGTGTATGGCGGGTATATTGTTTAATATTGCAAGACACCGCGATCCTATGATGACACGTGAAGGATTTATGTTTAGTTAAGAGTTGTGCTGTGAGTAAAGATTTAAATATCCCACAATCATTTATTGAAGAAGTTGCATCGCTTGGCATTGAGTTTGATGCAGGTGATGTTGATGCGCTCGCAAGTTATCTGCATTTGTTGTATGAAAAAAATCAGGTCATGAATCTGACCGCAGTAAAGTCAATTGAAGATGCGTGGGAAAGGCATCTCTACGATTCGTTGACTTTGTTGCCAATACTCTCGGAACTTCAATGTGAACACGTCATCGATGTTGGAAGTGGAGGAGGGTTGCCTGGCATTCCACTTGCAATAACATTGCCTGAAATGACATTTGTGCTTGTCGAAACGACAAAGAAGAAGGCGTTGTTTTTACATGAAGTCGTC
>JAKVBR010000087.1 GCA_022447165.1 Phycisphaerales bacterium
TAGCGCACTCAGCAAATGTTTCATATGTGCCTTGCAAAATGCCTTGTGTGCCAATGTAAATCCACGAACCGGCAGTCATTTGACCATACATCATGAGATCACGCGCTTCGAGGTCATCAAAGTTTTCTTGAGTTGCCCAGTGGGGGACTAGATTGCTGTTCGCGATAATGACTCGAGGTGAATCTTCTGTTGTTGTTGCGATGCCAACTGGCTTGCCAGATTGAACAAGCAGTGTTTCATCGACTTCAAGATCTTGAAGTGATTTGATGATTGCATCGTATGACTCCCAGTTCCTTGCTGCTTTTCCTCTTCCGCCATAGACGACGAGATCGTCTGGGCGTTCTGCAACTTCTGGGTCGAGATTATTCATCAGCATCCGCATCGCTGCCTCTGCTTGCCACGATTTGCATGACATTTCACTGCCTCTTGGGGCTGAAATCACTCTTTTTGGGGTTGTAGCGGTATCTGTGCTCATTTGTAAGATTGTATCTTCAAATGCAATGGCGGGCATGGGCTACATTCATTGCGAAGAAGAGAATGACAGAATGTCCAGAACAGTTCGATGGTTGGTTAAATGATCGAGACTATCGATGCAATGTCTGGTGAAGGTGATCGGTCTGTCTTCCTCATAGGTACGACATTCCGAATGCGAATTCGCATCTGTTCAACACCTGCTCCTGACTGAAGCGGTGCATAGAAATCAAGCGCGTCTGAACTCACGAGCAGTTCGATGGCGATGACTTGCTTACAAAGTTCAACAGATTGTCTCAGCATGAATCCTGCTGTTGCGCCCATGGAGTTGTAATCTTCAATACCAGCGGAAGTTGATATGTTCGATACGCTTGCGGGCATTGATAGTGTTCTCAACTCGGCGCAACATGCTGCTGCAGTGTACTGCGCAATCATCAAACCGCTTTCAACACCAGCATTCTTTGCAAGGAACGGTGGCAGTTCGTTATGGATATCCCTTCCCGATAACAACCATTCAATTCGTCGTTCAGCAATGCCAGCGATATGGCAAAGGGAGATGCGAAGTTCATCCATTGCGATTGCAAGGGGCATGCCATGGAAATTGCCACCAGAGATAATGTCATCTTCTTCGGTGAATACGAGGGGGTTGTCCGTCACTGCGCCAAGTTCAGCATGAACGACGCCTGTCACGCGAGCAATGGCTTCCATTGATGCGCCAAGGACTTGCGGGGAACATCGAAAACTATAGGGGTCTTGGACTCTTGGGTCATCTTCTGCGTGCGATGCGAGAATTTCTGAACCTTCAAGTAAACTGCGAATCGCTTCTGCAACAGTTCGTTGACCGCTCTGACCTCTTGTAGCATGGATTCGGTCATCTAGAAATGTATCTGTTGCTTTTGCGGCATCGATTGACATCGCTGTTGCGATGACAGCGTGTTCGCAAATTGATGCAATGTCACTTAACGCAAGTGCTGCGGTAGCACACATGAGATGCGTTCCGTTAATGAGGGCAAGACCTTCCTTTTCTTGAGGGACGATCTTTGCAATGTCACACTGATCGAGTGCTTCTTGACCACTCATCCTCTTGCCATCTACGAATGCTTCGCCTTCTCCGCAAAGGACAAGAGCAAGGTGTGCAAGTGGAGAAAGGTCGCCAGATGCGCCAACTGAACCCCGAGAGGGAATGACTGGAACAACGTTGTTGTTGAGCATTGACACAAGTGTTGTGACAACGACTTCTCTGACGCCGCTTTTGCCTCTGCATAAACTAGCTGCAAGCAATGCCATCATGCCTCTTACAAGTTCTTCTTCAAGTGGGTTGCCAACAGAGGCGGCATGAGATCGAAGCAGGTTGAGTTGAAGCACGGTGCATTCTTCTTTTGAAATTGTCTTTGTCGAAAGTGCGCCAAAGCCAGTATTGATGCCATAGGTAGGAACACCAGATTCGAATCTAGATTCGACTGTTGTTCTTGCTTTTGCAATTGCTTGCATCGCATCGTCACCAATTGTGACAGGGAGATGTTCGCGGGCAATTGCTACGACTTGAGGTCCACTCAACGCGTCACCATTGAATTGAAACACTTTTGATTCATCTTCGGTCATTCGAGCATTTTACCAAGCATGCTCGTGTACCATGTACCTATGCAAGGTGCGATTCGAGTTGGTTCAACAGTCATAGGGCTTCTGATCATTGGATTTGTGGCCGCTTTCGCCTCAGACAGCTTTTTATCCGCGAGGGGAGCTGCTGGCCCAACAGTGATGCAATCGGTTGCTCCATTTCAATCAGTCCTAGAATTTGTGTGCTTAAGTTTGGCGAGTGCTATTCTTGGAGCAATTGTCGCGAAAATTGCTACGACGAACGCAGGAATGGCGGTGTTTGGCTTTGGATACTTTGTGCTAGCCATGAATCTTTCTGGTTTTGAAGAATTCGTTTATCTACAAGGCAATACGTGGCTACTTGTTTGCGAACTGCTTTTTGTGGCGATGCTCATCCTGCTCGGCTCGCTTCTGATTTTTGCTGTTGGCGGTCCTTTTGAAAGTGTTGCTGAACCAAAAGAAGGCGAGTCGGCTTCAATTTTGCAAGTACTTGCAATCGGTCTTGGCGTTTTGCCAATCATTTACCTCATTGCACAAGTTCCTGACAAAGGGCAAGTGCTCGGTGCATGTGTTGTTGGAGGTATTTTCGTTGGTTTTCTTACGCGGAAGTATTTATCATCCATGCAGCCCATATGGATGTTTGCAGTGCCGGTTGCTTGCGGTGCAATTGGTTATGTTGTTGGTAACCAATTGACAGGCTTTTCAGAAGACCTTCTTGTTAGAAGAAGCGTCTCACATCTGCTTTTTCCAATGCCAATTGAATATGCAGGCGGGGTTGTTCTTGGTGTTTCGATTGGCTTAAACTGGCTCGCGTTTTTATCAGTTCCTGAAGAAAAGCAAAGCGGTTAAGGGCAATCGCTATGATGTTGGTGATGGTGAAGTTTTCCGTTACTAACTCAAACTGTTTGAGTAAATGATGCCATGCGTTCTTGCATCTGGTTTTTTGTTGTGCTTGCGAGGCCATCTAAGCCAAACGACTGAAGTGTAAAGCTCGCAGTAATCGTTCCCCATTTCATCGCTTCCTTCATGGCATCAAATGTAACTTCATCACATGAAGCGAGGTGGCCAAGGAAACCGCCAGCAAAACTATCACCAGCGCCAGTTGGGTCAATGACTTGTTCTGGACTTAGAGCTACAGCAGGGATTTGATACACACCATCTGGGTGAACGAGGATCGACCCATGTTCACCAAGTTTCACAATGACAAAAGATGGGCCTCTCGCAATGAGTTCTTTTGCGGCCTCAATTGGATCGCTGATTTCAGTGAGTTGCTCCGCCTCAGAGTCATTAATCACTAATCCGTCGATGTGTTTAAACAACTCATGGAGTTCGTCATTTGCGATATTGATCCACAAGTCCATCGTGTCTGCAACAGCGAGTTGACGGGAAGGGAAGTTACTGAGTAAATCGAGTTGAATGCTCGGATGGGAGTTTGCAAGAAATATGACTCGGCTATCACCATATGATTCAGGAATTGTCGGGGGTGCTTCTTCAAGAACGCCAAGTTCAGTAAAGAGCGTTTCCCTCTGATTCATATTGTCAAAGTATTTTCCGCCCCAGGCAAATGTTTTTGAATCGCTTCGTTCTTCTAGCCCATCTAAACACAAGCCTTGAATGGATTCAAGAATCGATTTATGTTCGGCTGGCCAATCACCACCAACTGCACCAACGATGCGGATGGGATTGTGATGAAACGCGGCAGCAGCGGCGAAGTACGCACATGAACCGCCGGATACGCCTTCTGCAGATGCAGTTGGTGTTTCAACGGTGTCAATTCCAATTGTTCCTGTTACAAGTAGTGGCATGGGGCCTCATTATAATAGTTGCCTAAGATGTCCGCCTGCTTCATCGATCAAGTTAAGCGCTTCCTCTCTTGTTACAGATTTGTGATGCATCACAATTGCTGTTTTGACTTCTTTGTTACTAACAATCAACAGTTCTCTTGCATCTTCTCGAGAAATTTTGCAAAGCGCTTCAATAATACGAATGCCGCGATCCATCAATTTGTCGTTCGTCGCTTTGAGGTCAACCATGTAGTTGCCATACACTTTTCCAATCTTCGTGAAGTATGTCGTCGTAATGATATTGAGTGTAAGTTTTGTTGCTGTGCCGGCTTTTAACCGAGTGGAACCGGTGAGTGGCTCAGGCCCAGTATCTAATTGAATGACATGGTCACACGCGCAAGGGACTTCGGCACATGTTAAAAATGCAGTAAATGCGCCTTTATCTTTTGCAAGTGATAATCCGCCGTGTACCCACGGCGTCGTACCTCCTGCTGCAATGCCTAAGACGACATCCTGCTCAGTAAGTCCGAGTTTGTTCAGTTCCTCATGCGCGCCTTCGAACGCATCTTCCTTCGCTTCAGAAGATGTTCGAAGCGAAGTGTTGCCGCCAGCGATGATGCCGATAACTTTCTCCGAATCAGCTTGAAAAGTAGGAGGGCATTCCGCAGCGTCGAGCACGCCTAGTCTTCCTGAAGTTCCACATCCTATGTAAATGAGTCGACCCTTACGATTGGCCACTTCATCAATAAACGAAGCGATTGATGTCGAAGCACTCTGCACAGCCCTAACTGCATCAATGTGATCTGTTGCAAGAAGTTCAACGCAATCAAGCGTAGAGAGAGCGTCTAACTCTGTTGTACTTGAGTGCCGCTGTTCAGTTGCGATGTGACCTCTGTTGCGTTCCATGTTTTCATTATAAAAAAAGCACCACTCTCAAGTGAGAGTGGTGCTTTGAAATCAATCTTACAAAGAGATTAGACCATGTCTTTGAGTGCTTTGAGTGGAGTGACTTTCACTGCTTTGCGTGCTGGCTTCGCAGGAATGTCTCTTGTTTCGCCTAGTAGTGGAAGGAAAACATTTTTACGAGCTGGACGTCGTGGAATGACTTTCTTTTTGACTTTCATGAGGCCAGGTACTGTGAATACGCCTGGTCCACGGTTGCCAAGATCTTTCTTGATCATTTTTGACATGCATTCAAAAACTAATGCTACTTCCTTGCGTGTGAGACCTGTGTCCGCGGAAATATCACCGAGGATTTGCGTCTTAGTTCTTGGCTTAACTTCAGTAGTTTTCGCCTTTTTAGTTGTTTTCTTTTTCTTGGCCATGGAATTCGAATCCTTTCATTGGTCCAACTCTACTTTGCGTTCTCCCCGCCAACACTGGCGACTCAAAAGACACGCACAACTTGGGAATGTACATTCACTAGCATCCTATAACAAGGCATTCACTCAGGAAAATACAGGGTTTTTTTGAAAAACTGAATTTTTATAGTCCGATTAAACAGCAATAATTCATGTTCAAAATATTGAATCTTTTCGTAATCTCCACAGGTGATTAGCCGATTGGTATCATTCTAGTTTCTCCACTTTTACACCCCATCGAAGAAGAGTACGGAATCAACTTAATGTTTGAATACGATGTATGCATAGTTGGCACAGGTCGCGTCGGTTTACCACTAGCCCTCTCACTTATAGAGTCAGGTCAGAAGGTGACTGGTGTTGATTTAGACGAAAATTTACGAAATAGCGTCAATGGTGGGACAATGCCATTTCATGAGCCGGGTTATGACGAACTTGTTGCGAGTAAACAACTTCAGATTCAACCGAAACCAGACGATGCTGTGCCAAACAGTGCTGCAGTCATCATTACCGTCGGTACGCCGCTTCATAACCATATTGAGACAGATCTTTCACAGATTCAAAAGGTGCTCTCCGGACTAGGTGATCACTTTAGAAAGGGGCAACTCATTATCTTGAGATCAACGGTTGCACCTGGGACAACTTCGTATGTCAAGAAGTGGATTGAGCGAAACACGGACTTTACAGTTGGCAAAGATTTATTCTTGTCATTCTGCCCGGAGCGTATTGCTGAAGGTGTTGCGTATACAGAGCTTCGTTCACTGCCTCAAATTTGCGGCGCAGAAGATGATACGAGTCGTGACATGGCTGGTGATCTCTTTGCAAATCTTGCTCCTGAAATCATGAAGACGAACTTCATCACAGCCGAACTTGTCAAACTCTTTAACAATATCTCGCGATATATCAACTTCGCAGTCGCAAACCAGTTTGCACTCATCGCAGATAACTTCGGTGCAAACATCTATGAAACACGGATGCTTGCAAATCACGATTACCCAAGATGTAATCTTGCAATGCCTGGATTTACTGCGGGCACATGCCTTCGAAAAGACTTTGGCATGATTAACGAGTGGAGCCCGTATCCAGACATGCTTCTTTCTGCATGGAAGATGAATGAATTTACACCTGCGATGCTTGTTGACCAACTCATGAAACGGACAAAGATTCATGACAGCAAAGTTGCTGTACTAGGATTTACATTCAAACAAGACACAGACGATATACGAGACAGTTTGGTTCCAAAACTTTGTCGATACATCGAAAGACAACTTCCAATGGAACTCAGAGTCACAGACCATCACTTGTCAGACCCGATTCTTGAACCCTCAGCTCCTGAGCCAATCAAAAACTGGGCTGTCAGCGACGCTCTTGACGGTGTAGATTGTGTGTTCGTCGCAACGAACCATACGGGCTACAAGGACGTATTAGTCGAGTTAGGGAAGAAACACCCTGAGGCATGGGTGGCTGACATTTGGAATGTCGGTGGTACGGATCAAATTTATTACCAAGCAGGAATTCTTGCTGGAGAGAAGGTAAATCAATGAAAGTATTACTCACAGGCGGAAGTGGTTTCTTAGGATGCGAACTCTGTAATGAACTGCTGCAAGCGGGTCACGAAGTCGTTGTTCTCGATGACCACTCAAGAGGTAAACCAGCGCGTCTTGAGCAGTTTGGCGACACAGTACAACTCGTCGATGGCGATGTCCGTGACTACGACGCAGTTCGAAAAGCGACAGAGGGCTGCGAAGTTGTTTGGCACCTCGCATACATTAACGGTACGCGATACTTCTATGAAAAACCAGACATGGTTCTAGAAGTTGGCATTGAAGGTACCCAAAACACAATCAAAGCGGCCCTTGATGCAGGTGTGAAACGATATGTTCTTGCAAGT
>JAKVBR010000088.1:0-3696 GCA_022447165.1 Phycisphaerales bacterium
GCCTCAGTGATTTCTTTAAACCAGTCGGCGGCGAACTCGATGTCATTGGAATGTCTTGCGTCACTGTTAGTAGTGAAGTGAGCAAGCGAACACGCGAACTTTTTGATAATGACGAATACACCGATTATTTGTATATGCATGGTATTGGCGTCGAGTGCGCTGAGGGGCTTGCTGAGTATTGGCATAAGGTAATGCGTGCAGAACTTGGAATAGGCGACGAGGATAAGCCAACGCCAAAAGAACTGTTTGCGCAAGGGTATAGAGGAAGCCGTTACAGTTTTGGGTATCCCGCATGTCCTGAGATGGACAAACAAGAGATATTGTTTAGATTGCTTGAGCCAGAGCGCATTAGTTGTTCTTTGACTGAATCGTGGGAGATTGTGCCTGAACAATCAACTAGTGCGATTATCGTTCATCATCCGCAAGCAAAATATTTCAATGCAATGATTTAATCATTGAAACTGCGTAAACATAAAATCACGACGTTCTCCGCAGTACCATGGAGGTTGTTCCCATTACATTTCAGGGACAGGAGATCGCTCAATACTTGGCAATAAAAACTTTCTCAATGACATTTTTAATGTTCTTACATCATGGTCCTTTTTTAACGCTTGCTTTCTTGGTGCCTGCGCATGCCCCTGGGAGTTATAATCGCTTGGAGAAGGACTAAATTAATATTCCTATGATGTATTCAAAGAAAATCGCGATTGTTGCATTGAGTTTACTGCTTCCAGCCCCAATTATTGGGATTTGGGCATCATTAAATCTTGATTCAGTTGGCCAAATTATTTGGACAGTGATGAAATTTTGGCTAATAGTGATGCCTGCCCTTTGGCTTTTGTTCATTGAAAAAGGAAAAATCAGTTGGTCGAAGTCATCAATGAAGGGGCTCATTGAGGGTGCATTTTGGGCAATTCCCGTTGGTGCAGTGATTTGGTTGCTTTACACTTTTTGCCTTGAATCCTATGTTGATAAAGAAGGCATCAGATCTCAAATTGAATCATTAGGTTTAACCTCTTCCCTCTCCTTTTGGTCATTTGCACTGATGATTTCATTTGGCAATGCCCTAATGGAAGAGTATGTTTGGCGGTGGTTTGTGTTTGCAAAATGCAAAACGCTTGCAGGACCATTTTTAGGCATATTGCTTGCAGCATTTTTCTTTACGGCACATCACATCATTGTGATTTGGAATTTTGGAGATGCAATGATTGTAACAATTGGCAGTGTAGCAATCTTCTTAGCAGGATGTCTGTGGTGTTATCTCTATCAGAAGTTTCATTCGATTTGGCCTGGCTACATCAGTCATGTTGTTGCTGATTTAGCAGTGTTTGGCATTGCTTGGCAAATCTTAACGAGCTAGTTTTTCATCGAGATAGTTTTCCGCGTGATCAATATTGATGCGTTCTTGACTTGCAGTGTCACGATCACGAACTGTAATTGTGTTGTCATCGAGCGTGTCACCATCGATGACGAAACAATATGGAGTTCCTGCTTCATCCATACGAGCGTATCGCTTGCCAATTGATTGTTTAACGTCATATTGCACGACATGTTTCGTCCGCAAGTCGTCATACAATTTCTTTGCGATCTCAGGCATTCCGTTTTTATTCACAAGCGGGAAGACGGCTGCTTTGATTGGTGAGATGCGAGGATTGAATTTCATAAAGACCTTCGATGGTCTGTCATCTGGCGTGTACGCTTCACTCAAGAGTGCGAGCGTTCCGCGACTCAGTCCTGCAGATGGCTCGATAACATGAGGCACGAATCTTTCGTTTTTCTCTTGGTCGAAGTAGTTGACTTTCTTGCCACTGAATTCGCCATGTCTGCTTAAATCGTAGTTGCCTCGATGTGCAACCCCTTCTAGCTCGCCAAAGCCTGGCGCTGTGAATGGGAACTGATATTCAATGTCAAAAGTTCCGCAACCTTCTTTGGCATAGTGTGCAAGTTCGTCTGAATCATGTTGGCGCATTTGCAAATTATCAGTGGTCAATCCAAGTGATTGCCACCACTGTTTACGAATGTCACACCAAAACTCGTACCACTTCGGTGCTTCATCTTCGTGACAGAACCATTCAATCTCCATCTGTTCAAACTCTCGGCTTCTAAAGATGAAGTTTCGTGGGGTGACTTCATTTCTAAATGCTTTGCCTACTTGTGCAATTCCAAATGGCACTTTGACGCGAGAGGTGTCAACAACATTCATGAAGTTCAAGAAAATGCCTTGCGCAGTTTCTGGTCTTAGATACGCTTTATTGTCATCGCCGCCCGTTGCGCCGACAGTTGTGTCGAACATCAAACTGAATTGACGAGGTTCCGTAAGCGTTCCTGCTTCTTTTGTATCCGGCCCAACCACTCTCGCAAAATCTTCAGCGCTTAACGAAACAAGTGGTGTTGTGACATATGACTCATCAATTGCATCGACCTTCTCGTACTTTGCAAGCAATTTGCATGCTCGTTCGTAACTTTCTTCGTCGTCTTTAACGTATGCATACATTTGTCCATTCCCTGATGCGTTTGCAATGACAAGTAAATGGTCTGCGCGATACCTCGATTTCGTTTCGCGACAATCAACCATAGGGTCATTGAATCCGCCAACATGACCAGATGCTTCCCAAACTTTTGGATTCTGAATGATGGAAGAGTCAATACCTACGATACTGAGCGGTTCGCCATCAGGACCGATAGGCGGGCAGTGCACCATGTCATGCCACCATGCATCTCTGAGGTTGTTTTTGAGTTCTGTCCCGAGTGGTCCATAGTCCCAAAAGCCGTTAATGCCACCGTAAAGCTCACTTGCGGGGAATATGAAACCCCTTCGTTTGCAAAGTGAGACTAAATCTTCCATTGGATAAGTGTTGGTCATAGGGTTGGGATTTTAGCAGGGGTTCAGTCGTTTCGTTTGTGCGAGTTTGGTTGCGAGTTGGACAGCGTGTTCAAGTGAACTTGGATTAGCTTCAGTTGTATCTGCGATATCAAATGCTGTCCCATGATCTGGACTTGTTCGTATGATCGGAATGCCAACAGTCCAATTGACTGCACTTCCCGGAGCACTGAGTTTCACTGGGATCAGCCCTTGGTCGTGATACATCGCTACAACGACATCATATTTCCCATTAATGGCTGAGTTAAAAATAGTGTCAGCTGGGAAAGGACCGCGAACATTCATTCCATTGTTTGTTGCAAGTTTGATTGCTGGCTCAATGAGCCGAGTTTCTTCATCACCCAAAATGCCACTTTCGCCAGCGTGCGGATTGAGCCCTGTGACGGCAATCTTAGGTTTGGATATACCGAGTTGAAGACAACCCTCATGTGCTAAATCGATTGCATCGTGAACCTTTCCAATCGTTAACTCATCGCGAATCTTCATGAGGGGAATGTGGCAAGTTGTAAGGACGACTCGTAAGTGTTCAGAAACAAACATCATGGCATGACGTTTAGCGTGCGTTCGTTTTGCAAACAATTCTGTATGGCCAGGCCATTTGTATCCCGCTTCGTGCCAACTCTCTTTGCAGATCGGAGCAGTAACAATCGCATCGATGTGCCGCGGATCGTCATGGGGGCGCTGCGCATCTTTGATGGCAGTTTCAACCCAGCGCTTTGATAAGATTCCACCGAGTTTGCTAGGTCTGTGCTTTAAGTGAAGGATGTCTTCTTCTGTATCATCAAGAACGATGATGTTAGATAGGATTTCTTTTT
>JAKVBR010000088.1:3706-7099 GCA_022447165.1 Phycisphaerales bacterium
CAATGCTCTAGGGGATTGCGCATCAACTCTATCCCAAACTGGTTTGAGATTGCACATGTCACAAGTGAGATTTATTAATGTGTTTGAGCCGTAAATGACAAAACGCGCATGCTCAGTTAACACAGGATTTTGCAGTGTTTTTGCGATAATCTGGGGTCCTATCCCAGCAGGCTCACCCATCGTAATGCCAACTGTCACTTTATCGCGGTTCACCCGATACCGCCTTTGAGTGGCCCATTGCCAAACTTCTCGCGTAGTTTACGCATTGCAGCGTCATCTTCTCTTGCTGGAGCACTCTCGTCAGATTGATTTGCTTGTTTTAAAGACAACCCAATACGTCTTGTTGCTGCATCTACAGACAATACTTTTACAGTGAGTTCTTGACCTTCTGAAACAACATCTTTTGGTGACTTGATTCGATGGTCAGCAAGTTCGGAAATGTGAACCAGTCCTTCAGTGCCACTCCCTAAATCGATAAAAGCGCCAAACTCAGTAAGTCTAGTTACTGTTCCAGTTGCTAGCTCTCCAACTGCGACTGTTGCCATTGAGGACACAAACGGATCTTCGATGAGTTGCTTCATGCCAAAGGCAAGTTTGACTTGTTCACCATCGCGATTGATCTCAAGCAGTTGAACGCGAACGACGTCTCCAACATTGACAAACTTCGATGGGTCAATGTTCCGTTCCCAAGTCATTTCTGATTTATGAATGAGGCCTTCAAGTCCGCCAATGTCAGCAAAAGCGCCGTATGGCTGAACAGAAGTAATCGTTGCATCAAATGAGTCACCAATTTCGATCGTCCCAAGTTTTTCTTGCTTCGCTTCTTCGTGTTCGATTTTCAAGACGTTCTTCCGTGAGAGAACAACTCGGTTCGCTCGCTTATCGAGTTCAATGACTTCGCATGCCATTTTTTCGCCAATCATTACCTCAAGGTCAGGGACATGGTGCATCGCAACTTGTCCTGCCGGCATAAATGCTTTGTGGCCAGCAACTTCCATTTCGAGACCACCTTTGTTCGTGCCAGTACATCTCGCTTCAATGATTTGCCCAATGTCAATGGCATCCCAAGTTGCCTTTTGGATAGCGCCTTTACGGGACAGCACGAGCATGCCATCTCGATCTTTTCTTTCGACCACAAACTCAAGTGATTCACCGACTTGTGGCAAATTATCAAAATGCGTTTTCGGACAATAGCCCTGTTCTCTTGGACCAAACTCCACAAGGACATCCTTGCCATAAATTGCAGCAATGACGCCTTGTTTAGTGGCTCTGCCTTGCGATGATTGGCTTGAATCTTGCTCAAGCAGATCATCAAGCGATTGATTCCCAAGGGCTGCTTCGATTTCTCGGTTCAATTCATCGTTTGAAGGGGGCGTTGACATCCCCATATCGTACCCGAAAGGGGCAATAAAGGGCTCTTTTTGGTTCCCACGGGCAACATGAAATTGCCGTTACTGCGTACTATGTGAACAATGTCATTGTGACATTATCATTTCTCGTCTTGGCGAACTGTCTCAGCACTCCATTTAACCTCGTCGCTGGGTACAACATAACGTAAGGATTATTCTGCTCATGGCACATCCCTCAGCTGCTTGGGGAATCGAAATAGGTCAATACGCCATCAAGGCATTGCGGCTTGAACGCAATGGCGACGATGTTGTCGTGACTGACTTTTCTGTCGTTCCTCACAGAAAAGTGTTATCAACTCCTGATATCGATGTTGCTGAGGTGACACGGCTTAGTCTTGGTCAATTCTTAAGCGAGAAAAATTTAGAAGGTGAACATCTCGTTATCTCAGTTCCTGGACATTCTGCCTTCGCAAGATTTGCAAAGTTGCCTCCGGTTGAAGCGAAAGCGCTTCCTGAGATTGTTAAGTTTGAAGCCGTTCAGCAGATTCCATTCCCGATCGAAGAAGTCGAATGGGATTATGAAGCGTTTAGAGAAGATGGTTCACCAGAAGTTGAAGTTGGTATCTTCGCAATTACTCGCGAGAGAGTGAATGAGAAACTAGATGTCTATGAAGCGGTTGGATTAAGTCCTGAATCATTGACACTCAGTCCGGTAGCGCTATTCAACGCTATGCACTTCGACTTGCAACTTGGCGATGGAAGTAATCCAATTGTCTTTATTGACATTGGCACGCAAGCAACAGACGTCATCATCGCAAATGGTGACAGGTGTTGGATCCGAACATTCCCCCTTGGCGGAACGCACTTTACTGAGGCGATTGCTTCGTCATTTAAGATTTCATACGCCAAAGCGGAGCGACTCAAACAAGAAGCCGCAAGCAGTAAATACGCAAAACAAATTATGCAAGCTATGCGTCCAGTCTTTGCGGACTTACTCCAAGAATTGCAACGGTCGCTGAGTTATGCATCGTCTTCTGGCGAACTGAACACGATTGTTGGTTTAGGTTCTACGTTTAAGATTCCTGGATTGAGAAAATTCATTGGTCAGCAATTGCAAGTCAATGTTACTCGACTAGATGAGTTTAAACGTATCGACGTTACAGGGCGAGAAGCAGCGTCGTTTGCTGAATACTGTGTGAATTTAGGAACAGCGTATGGACTTGCGTTGCAAGGTATTGGCAATAGTCAGATTGATATTAATCTTGTTCCTTCTGCAATTCTAAGACAGCAAGCATGGGACCAAAAAACAAAATGGTTTGTCGCTGCTGCAAGTGTTGTCGTTGTCGGAAGCGCGCTGTCACTGTTTGGGCCATTCAAACAAGAACGCCAACTCGGCACAGATGGCGTTCCGGCAGTTGTGAAACAAACAATTACAAAAGGTGAACAACTCAAGCGAGAGTTTGATAAAGCAGAAGAAAACGGTCGCATCGGTACGGAAGCGACTCAACTCATTTCGCTGTTCGATTACCGAGACGTGTGGCCATTTATTGTCCACGATTCAGCAGAAGCCCTCGCATGCACATGCCCTGAAGACACTCGCAACTACAGTCTTGCTGAGTTCCTCGACGCATTTCCAAACCCAGAACACTGTCCGCTCGTTCGTTTGCACGATTTAAGCGGAACCCTGACAGCTGGCACTGACAAAACACCATCTAAGATAAATGTCATGATGGAAGTTGAACTCAGTCACAGTGACCCGCTGAACTTCTTGTCATCACATGTGTCACAGTGGCTTCGGGAGAATGCGCTACCTGAGGGCGACCGGGCAAATTACCCATACGTCATCGTGAGCGATTCTATCAGCGTCAATCCTCAAGCACTGCTCGAAATGACAGGCCCTGAGTACATTCCACCTCCACCTACAGGTGGCAGTGGTGGAAGCAATAATCCACTTGGTGGCGGTCGCCCACTTGGCGGTGGCGGTAGTGGCGGTGCAGGTGGTCCAATCGGTGGTGGCGGTCCAATAGGTGGAGGTGGTCGTCCA
>JAKVBR010000089.1:0-2245 GCA_022447165.1 Phycisphaerales bacterium
TCTACAACTTCAAACTTCGCTGACTCAAGCAACGTTTTTGCGGATAGCAAGTCGGCATTGTTTGGACGAACGCCAAACAACGACCCCTGCTCACCATGCACAAACACGACTGTAGGCGTTGCATCAGAATTCAACCTCCTCATTGCGGATGAAATGATTTGCTCTCCCCTAAACCTGCGGTCGGCTGCGACCGTTGTCTCTACTTGTTTTTCAGGAAAGAGAAGCCGAGCAGGAATCATCGCAGCCCTGTCTTGGCTGAGCAAGATTGCGCCCTCGCCTGCTTGTAACTGCGTTGCAAGCAAACCGACTTCGATGTCTCCGAGTGCAAGCAATTGCGATTCCGTTTCTTTCAGCGACCTCGCCATTTCTTCAAAGGCGATTGACTCACGCATGCAGAATTCTGCAATTTCTTCCGAACGATTTGATCGTAACCACCACGCAACTTCAGCAAGTTCTCTTGCCCAGCGGCTCGTTGCTGTCAGCAAGATATCTCTTGCGAAACTAATCCTCGGCAGAGGTGCATTCACATCGACTATTTGCGCTTTATGCACTTCGTCAAGAATCAAGCCCCCTTCTTGCGCTAACAATGCAAGGGAACTCGTCAACGTTTGAAGTGTTGTTTGTTCATCTTGATTTGTCGCTGCCTGAAGCAGTGTTTCTGCTACAGAAGACATACTCGCAGCAAACAATTGGAGTGAACGAAATGTCTCAACACTAGAGTCGATGACAGATTCGCATTCTTCCATTTCCACTGCATATCGCTCGCGTAATTGCCTAATCAGTAACTCATACTCAGCAATTGCTTCAGGATGCGATGGATTGATACGATTGACAGCGATCCAATCTGACTGCTGTTTGATTCGTCTTAACACTTCATCAATCTGCTCAACAGATGACCTAGAGGAATGCGCCTCATCAAGAAGAACTGTAATCTGGTATGGCGATTCGATTTCACGAATCAGCGTTTTGGTCTGTTCACTTAAGGTGTAAGATTGAGAACCCGTTGCATCGAATCGCCATCTTACAGATTCTTGAAGTGATATAACATTGAATGAAACCACACATGCAAGGAGCAAAATACAACTTGTAATCAACTTGAATACTGGAATCTCACCTTGTCTTGTGTTCCTGATAGCGAGCATTGCGAGCCAGCCAAACGCTTTGATAATGACAAAGAAATACACGATGTTTGCAGTGTCAATGAGCCCAATTGAGAACTTTGAAACGCGTAACTCTGGGTCAATGTAAAAGAACCAACTTGAATATGCTGAAGGGACATATTGAGGTAATGCTTTGGCTGCAAGGGAAACCGTGAGCCAAAAAAATGTCGTCACCAAGTATGCAACAGTTTGGGAGTTTGTACATGCTGAGACCATCAACCCAGTCGAAAGCACAGCGCCACCAAAGAGCAGCAACCCGAAGTACCCAGACAAAACGGCTCCTAAGTCAACAGATGCATAACACATCAACACGATGACGAGTGGTAGCGTCGTTAAGAGCAAACAAATGAGCAAAAACCATGCCGCCCAGAACTTGCCTTTGATGATGAACAACGCGCTTGCGGGCGATGCGAGCGTGAGTTGCCATGAACCGACTCGTCGCTCTTCAGCAATGAGTCGCATCGTAATCGCAGGACAAAGAATAATCAGTAGCCATGACGCGCCGTTAAACACGGGTTGCATCGATGCAACGCCATTTGGAACGAAAACTTGTCCAACGAAAATGATTGCGCAAACGAGGGTAAAGATTGCTGCAATGATTCCTGCAGTAGGCACAACAAAAAATGCGCGGACATCACGAAGGAAGATGGAGAGGGCTTGATGCATTACACCTCTTCCTTTGTCACGAGCGAGACATATGTTTCTTCAAGCGATGGTTTCACAGGATGGATGAGTCGAATCACTCCCCCATGTTGTTCAACGTTGCTTGCTATTTGTTCTTGTTCTTGAATTGGAACCCTCAGTTGAATCCATCGTTCATCAATAACTCTGGAACTGAGATGTTCTACCGAATCTGCAACCGAATGTGGTGATACTTCTATTTGCAATTCTGTAACATGTGGAGCGATGTCATCAAATGAACCATCAACTAGACATTTGCCATCGGCAATAATTGTCACAATGTCGCAAGTCGCTTCGACCTCTGAGAGATTGTGAGACGAATACAAGATGGCAATGTACTGCGATAAGTATGTAAGCAGTTCTCTAAATGCGAGATGTTGTTCTGGGTCTAATCCGGTTGAGGG
>JAKVBR010000089.1:2270-6855 GCA_022447165.1 Phycisphaerales bacterium
CAATGGGTTGTTTGAGGACTGCTTCAACATCGAGCCGTTTTGACCATTTCTCGATTGACGATTGAATCTGGTCCTTTGGCAACCCATACATTCGCCCAACAGCACTGAAATATTCGACTGGAAACAACTCTGGTGGCAACGGCGCACCATCAGGAACATACCCAATGCGTTGTTTCACTTCTAACGGATCCGATGCCAAATCAAACCCGTCAACCGTTACCGTTCCCTCAGTTGGTGCAAGGACTCCGCAAATCATATTGAGCGTCGTGGTTTTTCATGCACCGTTTGGACCAAGTAATCCCCGAATCTGACCAATTTCCACGCACAAATCTAGGCCATCTACCACAGTTGTAGACCCATATCGTTTGCAAAGTTTTT
Organism: Phycisphaerales bacterium; assembly: GCA_022447165.1. Lineage (GTDB taxonomy): Bacteria > Planctomycetota > Phycisphaerae > Phycisphaerales > SM1A02. The sequence goes on from JAKVBR010000089.1 coordinate 2,649, forward strand.
CAGCGTTTAACATGTAAAAAGAGCTGATTTTAGGGAAATGATACTCAGAAGGTGTCACATTCTGACCTTATTGTGGAGTTTATCAAGCCCAAAGGGACATAACTCCGATTCAATTGGGATTGCATCCCAAAAAAATGGGGTTAGCATTAGTAAAGAGCGTTCTACCATGTCAGAAGAAAAAAAACGCTTGCACATCTCCTGTGATGCTTCTGTCTCACCTGAAGTCGAAGCCGTGCTGTCGTCTCATTTTGAGATTGTCGATTCATCAACTGAAGCAGATATACAACTGACCGGGGGCGGCCAGATGCAAGCGAAGATTAATGCCATTTGCGATGCTGGCATTGAACTGACTCAACTTGATGCATCACAAGTGAAATCATTAAACGTTGCCCAGCGACTCCGACTCATGGAAGAGAAGGTTGTTCGGTATGTTCACGAACTACTCGACATGGACAATTTTGAAGTCCGCCTGCTTGACAGGCGAACAGGAAATCTTGAACTGGTCATCGCTGAAAATTTGTCTCCACTCAAGATTGGCGAAACAATTAAGGCAGAAGAAAGCGGTCATGGCATCTGCGGTTACGTCGCAGCAACTGGTCAAAGTTACATTTGCGAAGATGTCGCGAATGAACCCCTTTACCGAGAGGGTCTCGATGAAGCCGCTTCAAGTTTAACAGTACCTCTTTGGATGAATGACCAAATCATTGGCGTGTTTAACGCAGAGTCCTATCAGCAAGGTGCTTTTGATGACGCAGACAGACGGCTTGTTGAAATATTCGGCCGTTACATCGCAAGTGCAATGCATACCCTCGACTTGCTCGTTATTGAGCGGTACACAACCAATGAGCAAATCTCGAACATCATCGCTGAAGAACTTGAAGATCCCATTGCTGAACTCGCAGAGATTGCTAAAACGGTGCAACAATCGGATGCCACAACAGGGGAGCACTTACAGCAAACCATCAAGAACATCCAAGACCGAATTACAGCGTGCACATCTGGACCACAGACAATCATCGATGCAGACAGAGCGAATTTTGTTAAGCCCGACCCAGCGATGAAGGACAAACGAATCCTAGTCGCAGATGATGAAGAGGCCGTGCGAAGTGGTGTACATGACGTCCTCACTAAACTCGGATGCTCGGTGACCGTTTGCGAAGATGGACTCTCTACAGTTGAAACCATTAAACTTGCTCACAAAGATGACGCGCCGTTTGACATTATTCTTTCTGACATTCGCATGCCAGGATGTAATGGTTACGAGGTGTATCAAGCAGCAACGGAAATCTGGCCAGACCAAATCGTCATATTGATGACAGGATTTGGATATGACCCGCACCACTCCATCATGAGGGCAAGCCAAGAAGGCATGCATGCGGTCATCTTCAAACCGTTTAGAACTGAACAACTCATCGAAACAATTACAAAAGCTGTTCGAAAAACCGCTGATTGTTAACACCCTCATCTAAACCCCTCTACAATTCTGCGATGGCTCAAACGACGGACTCGTGGACGACGGAAAAGTTACTCGATTGGATGACGCAATCCCTTGAATCTCACGAAGTAGATTCGCCAAGGGTGCTTGCTGAAATGCTACTCACTGAAGTGTATGGCGGAAACCGCATCGACTTGTACGCCAACGCGCAGCGCATCGCAACAACTGATGAGCGTGAACAATTACGCTCGCTTGTTGCAAGAGCAATGAAGCATGAACCAGTGCAATACATCCTTGGGAAGTCGCTATTTTTTGGGCATGAGTTTTCCGTGAATCAATCGACGCTCATTCCAAGAAGTTGTACTGAAGTCCTCGTCATCCAAGCAATAGAGCATTGCAAAAACTTGACGCACACTCCACGCATTGCAGACATTGGTACTGGAAGCGGGTGTATTGGAATTACACTTGCCAAACAACTCGATGCAGACATCACGCTCACTGACATCAGCGCTGATGCCCTAGCACTCGCTCAAAAAAACGCTGAGAACTTAGGCGTCTCTGATTCGCTTATGTTGATTCAGGGTGATGGTCTAGAACCGCTCGCTGGCACCTTCGATGTGCTTTGTTCAAACCCCCCCTACATCCCAAGTCATGAGATGGATGAACTCGCCCCAAACGTCAAAGATTGGGAGCCAGCATTAGCACTTCATGGCGGTAGTGATGGGCTCAGTGTCATTTGCCCCTTGCTTGAGCAAGCACATGAATACCTGTCTGAAAACGGTTGCCTGCTCATCGAAATTTCGCCCTCTATAACTGCTGAACTGAAGGCATTTTTGACCTTTCATTCGACCCTCCGAGATGGCGTGATTTTAAAAGATCAATATGGAGATGAGCGGTTCCTCAGAGCGTATAAATCCTAGCAAACCATTGGCTAGATAGATACAATACGCCGTCCATGGCACTATTCAAGAAAAAGCAAAAACTGTCAAAGGTTGTTGAGGCAAAGACCCTGAACACCAATAGCGTCTTTGATGCTGCAACCGAACAACGCATTCAAGCAATCGGCACACGAATTCTTGACCACGCTCGCAATCAAAAGCAGAGTTGGTTGTCGACTGCGTTCTGGTCTGACAAGTTGATGGACTGGGCTATGGAAGATGAACAGTTTAAGATTCAACTCTTTCGATTTGTTGACACATTCCCGACGCTCGTTACTCCTGAGCAAGTCCACGATCATCTCATGGATTACTTGTCACAGCCAGGAGTGAAACTCCCTCCTGGAATGGGACTAGGATTAAAAGCAGGTGGCATGATGCAAGGCACCATGACCAAGCAAGTCACGAATCAAATTACAAAAATGGCGCAACGATTTATTGCAGGTACTGATGCAATGAGTGCGCTTCCATCACTTGAAAAAGTATGGAAGGAAGGCGTCGCATTTTCGGTTGACCTACTTGGCGAAGCATGCGTCAGTGACGCAGAGGCTGCTGAGTATCGACAACGGTACCAAGACCTCATTGCGAACTTACCTCAAACTGTGAACAATTGGGAACCAAAGTCAGTTTTAGAAAACGACCACCTTGGTCCTATTCCACGAACAAACATCTCAATCAAAATCAGTTCGCTGTTTGCGAACACTGATCCGATTGCAAATGAAGCTTCGATAGATGGTTTGCTTGAAGCGCTTCGACCACTTCTTGAAGAAGCGGGTCAAAATGGAACACTCATCAATTTTGACATGGAGCAGTTCGAATACAAGGATTTAACCCTCGAACTCTTTATGCGTTGTTGTGATGAAATCGATTTCCCTGCAGGACTTGCGATGCAAGCGTACTTGCGAAGCGGTGATGAAGATGCAAGACGCATCATCGAGTGGTCCAAACGGACAAACCGCCAAGTGACCGTCCGCCTCGTCAAGGGTGCGTACTGGGATTACGAAACAATTCATGCTGAAGAAATGGGATGGCCTGTTCCAGTGTGGAGCAGAAAAGTCGACACCGATGCGTGCTTTGAACGAATGGCAGCTCAATTCATTGAATCCACACCAAAAGAGAAAGGCGAAGGCGGCGTTAAACTCGCACTTGGCTCTCACAATATTCGTTCTATTGCAACTGCACTCGCCCTTCTTGAAAAACGAGGACTGCCAACTGCTGCACTTGAATTACAAATGCTCAGAGGCATGGCAGATGAATTGAAATCAGCAGTGCTTGCTGAAGGTCTCCGCTTAAGAGAATACGTACCAGTAGGAGAGATGATCCCGGGCATGGCGTATCTTGTTCGACGGCTCCTTGAAAACACCTCAAACGAATCGTGGCTCCGTTCAAGTTTTGTTGATGACGCAGACGCATCAATCTTGCTTGCATCTCCACACATCAATCACGAAGAAGTTGATCCTGGCGTTGCGAGAATTACGGAAGCTCCTGAGAGACATCAACTCTCACCAGCAGTTGATGGTGTTGGAGATGGACGGCCATTCTTCACCGAACCATATCGAGACTTTGCTGACGCAACAAACCGCGAGAACTTTGCAAAAGCAATTGCTGCCTCAGAAGTCCCCTCAGTTAGTCGCATCGAAACAAAGGAAGAAGCAACTGCACTCGTGGATGTCGCAGAACAGGCATTCCCCGCTTGGCGCGATGAAGACCCGCTTGTTCGCTCAAACATCTTGGTGAAGGCCGCTCAACTCATGCGCGAGCGAAGAGATGAACTTGCTGGAATCATCATGCGAGAAGCAGGCAAAACGTGGCGAGAAGCAGATGGCGACGTTTGTGA
>JAKVBR010000009.1 GCA_022447165.1 Phycisphaerales bacterium
ACAATCGACAGTTGACGCGCAAGTTGTTGTCCAGCGACGCGCTAACTTGTTCGCCTTGCCAGGTGGGGAGTCAAGGTTGAGTAAGAGGGAAGGAGTCTTGTTTTGTTTTGCAGCATACAGTGCAGGGGCTGCAACAAATCCTCCTGTCGAGACGATGCCATCTATTGAGTGTGCTTGGATGAGTGCTCTAGTTGTTTTTGCGCCGTCTCTAAACCCTCGACTGAATTGTAAAAAACCTCGAGGTGAGAGTTGAAGTGGCTTTGCTGGAATCACTTGGTGTTCAAACGGAGAGTCCTCTAGCATTTGATAATCAATATCTCGGCCTGAATGCCCAAGAAGTACATGATGGCCACGCTGTTTTAATTGTTCAGCGATCCCAATTGCTGGGGCAAGGTGTCCACCGCTGCCACCGCCAGCAATCAAAATGTTAAGCGTGCTATGCGAATTTGAATTCATCGTACTCTGCAGATTGAATTGTAACTTCACTCTGTTTGTCGATGGCATCGATGAGTCCTATGCAAAACGCTGTAAGTAACCAGCCAGTCCCACCATTACTTAAAAGAGGAAGAGCGATGCCCTTTGTCGGGATGAGGGCTGTGACAACTAAGATATTCATGGTTGCTTGTATGCCAACAGTCAGTAGCACACCCAGAACAATGAGTTTGTAGAACATTGATTGAGCATGTTTGATGACATAGACACCAAGAATCATCATTGACACATAGAGCACGACGACAAAGAGCGCGCCAGCCAATCCGAGTTCTTCGCAAATAACTGAGAAGATAAAATCAGTTGTATCTTCAGGAAGATAGCCAAACTTGTGGATGCCATTGCCAAGGCCGAGGCCAGAGCCACCACCAGCAGAAATGGCGTGCATTGATTGCAAGATGTGGAAACTTGTTGATTCAGGGTTTTCAAAAGGGTATAGATACGCTTTAAATCGTTCGATGCGGTAGGGGCTGCTTAACACAGCGCCATAAAAACCGAGTGCAACGACAGGAATCAGCGATAGAAAGTGGACGAACTTCGCACCGGCAGCATACAAAATGCCACAACCAACAATAAAGAGTAACACTGCGGTGCCTAAATCTTCAAGGGCGATGAAAGCGCAAAGCGCGCCTAAGCAAATGATCGGCGGGAGAAACCCTTTGCGATAGAGTTGGAGTTTGTCTATGTGGGCTGATGCCCACCAAGCGCCTGCGATCACGAGCGACCATTTAGCAACTTCACTTGGCTGGAATGAGAAACTGCCAATTGCTAGCCATCTATGTGCACCGTTCGCTTCATGACCAATGCCCGGCAGATAAACACAAAGAAGAAGAGCAAAAGAAAAGAGTAGCCCCCATAGAGGAATGGATACATTGCAAATGGCAGTTTTAAACCGCTGTACTGGGAAGCGGCTACCTAGGAGTAGGGCGAGGCACGCTACAAATCCTAGGATTGTTGGTCTTCTCGTGAGCAATTCAAAAAAGTCCATGCTGCCACTTGATGACACCCTCATTGAAGCGGAGTTCACCATGATGACGCCAAGCATCAATAGCGTAGTTGAAATGAGAAGAATGCCTTGCCCAGCACGCATAGAGAATACCTATCGTCAGTTCTTTTGGAGTTGGCACACATTCTTCACTTGTTTCGTTCATAATATGACTCTTTGACATGACTTCTGCAGCACCATCCAAAACAATTTTCCTTGAAACATTTGGCTGTCAAATGAATGAACTTGATAGCGAATTGGTTCAAGATCAACTTTCCACTTTGGGATTCACTTTCCATGACTCTCGTAACAGTGCTGATGTCGTGTTGTTCAATACGTGTTCAGTAAGAGAGCAGGCGGAGAATAAAGTCCTTAGCCGTATTGGTGAGTTAAGTGTGGAGAAAGCAGATGGCCGTGATGTCATCATTGGCATGCTTGGGTGTCTTCCTGAGCGAGAAGGAGAATCACTACTCAGTAAATATCCATCAATTGATTTTTTGTGTGGACCATCTGAGTTAAACATGCTCCCTTCACTTCTGGATAATGCAATTCAAGGAATCGCGCTCAACCGTGCAGATCGGTCAGCGCTTCAAGGTAACCGTTCACGTCGTTCTGCAGCGCTCTCTGCTGCAGAAGACAACTTAGAGTTGCTTGACCTCTCCCGTTCATTCAATCCGGATTATTTGCAAACCAAAGGCAAATCTGCATATGTGCGAATTACAAGAGGTTGTAACAAGTTTTGCACATACTGCGTCGTGCCAAATACACGAGGTGCTGAAGTGCATCGTCCTCCTGATTCAATCATAGACGAGTGTAAAGAGCTCGCTGAAACTGGCGTCATTGAAGTGACGCTTCTAGGGCAAACTGTAAACCACTACCGCTACACACATGGAGTTGCACTGAACGCGGATGGCATTGAAGTGCCCCAAATCGGTCCAGGGCTCACTGCGTTTAAGAAACCAGTTGCTCCATCAGACCACGTCACAACTTTTGCAAATTTGCTTCAGCGTATCCATGAAGAAGTTCCTGAATTACAGCGGATTCGTTTTGTAACGTCTTACCCAAGAGATTTTGGTGATGACATTCTTACAGTCATGCGTGATTGCCAGCGAATCTGCAATTATCTTCATGTGCCTGCACAGTCCGGCTCAAATCGCATCCTCAAGTTAATGAACAGGGGCTACACGGTTGAAGAGTATCTGGAGTTTGTTGATCGAGCTAGAGCAATCATTCCTGATGTTGAGATTGCTGGCGACATCATTGTGGGGTTCCCAACAGAAACTGAAGAAGATTTCCAAGCAACTGTTGATTTGATAAAGCATGTCCGATTTAAGAACAACTTTGTGTTTCATTATTCGCCTAGACCAGGCACAGTCGCGATTGATCGCTTTGAAGATGATGTTCCAAGGGATGTCAAGCGAAGGCGGCTCAATGAACTGCTTGATATTGGTGCTGTCATAAGTGGTGAAGTTCATCGGGCTTATATAGGACAGGAGATTGATATTTTCGTCGAAAAAGTAAGCTCCAAAGAGCACCAACAGAAAGGAGTTGAGTTGAGGTGGGAACAAGCGAAAGTGCAACTTTCAGGTCGAACAGCAGGGGATCTCATTTGCGTATTTGACGTAAATCAGGATGTTGCGGAGTCAATGGTCGGCGAGATTGTGCAGGTGAAAATTACTGAATCTGCACCCCTACTACTGAAAGGAACGCTTTCAGTCGCCCAATTGGCAAAATAGGGTATTTGAGCAGGGTTTTTTTGCATTAAGCATGGAAAAACCTGAAGATTGCATTGACTCTACGCGGTCATCCGTTATCTTCATCATGTTATCTAGACAGTGTTTAGGTAATTTTCTCAATAAGGAAGAGAAGAGAGAATTTTGGATGTTAAGGGAACTAACCTCTACGATTCGCGAATATCTACCAAGTTGGGGAACATGATTGAAGAACGTCCGCCAAGTCAGCTCTGGATTGGACAGGACTCAATCACCAACGTACGTTTTTTAACTAGATCTAGTAATTAGGAAAGAATTAGAGGAAGGAAAGCAAATGAATAACAAAACGCTTTCGCTCGCAATTGCAGCAACTTCGCTGATCACAGTACCAGCAATGGCGGACTATACAGGTCTGTCAATGGAATCATCAGTAAACGCTGATGGTACTTGGACAGCACGTATCTATGCCAACTTTACTGAAGGTACTGATATGTTGAATGCTGTTTACGGCGACGCAAACAATGATTTATATATCGATACAACAAGTAGTTTTTACCAAAACGATGTTGGCGGAAACACATCAGCCAACATTAACTCAGCATTGATACCACTCGTGCCAAGCCTTGCTTGGGACTCATGGGTGACTATCGGTCTTGAAGATAACACTGGTAACGCAATGAATAATATCGGTGTTGATTTTAGTGGATTTGAAGGTGGCGGAGCAATCAATTCGAACAACGGTTCATGGTTCGCAACCCCAGATGATGCTCAGTGTCTCGCAGGCGCAGATTTGCGCGTGATGATTGGTCAATTTACCATGATAGATTCAGACGGTGCAGTCTTTGGTACACTCAACCTTCAAGGTAAAGTTGGTGATTTTGAAACATTCCAAGCAACCGGTCAAGCTTTTGAATTTTCAATGATTCCAGCACCAGGTGCTCTTGCACTTCTCGGTCTTGCAGGTGTTGCAAGCCGTCGTCGTCGAAAATAAGACGATTTAAAGCAAACGTTAACCATTTGGTACCCGGTTAACGAATTTGTTCGACCTTCAAACCGCCGCAACCTTTTGGTTGCGGCGGTTTTCTCATAGGCTTTTTCAATTCAAATCTTGGAGTTTGAACTCAAGTCAATGTCCTATAATTGTCGATCTCTGGGTTGAGAAAGATGGTTTTACGCCCCCAATCCATACAAACGGAAAGAGAAGGCAAAGAGATGTTTCTAAGTGTTTGCCATATATCCAATTGCGAGCATAGTTGCAACGTGGAAGCATTTCGCTTTGAAGCATTGGCAGTGGGAACGGTCAGTGGTTGACAAGCATGTGTAACTATTTTTTTAGAAAACGAAAGAAAAGATATGAGGAAAAATAAGATGAAAACAAAATTATTTTCACTATCTGCAGTTGCAGTCAGTTCTGTGTTTGCTGCAGGAACAGCGTTTGCAGACGTGACCCTCTCAGCGGAGTTGTTAGAAGATTCAGCAACAACACCTGCAGGAGTAAAAACTTACCGAGTCTACGCAAACATGGCAGATGGCTGGCGTGTTGATGCCGTATATGGTAACTCACAGTCTGGAATGCTCTTAGAGTCGAGTAGTTCGTTCTATCAGAATGCATTGGGTGGTAACACATCCAAAGACATCAACAGTGCGTTCTTCCCCCTTGCTCCATCAGTAGAGTGGGATTCATATGTCACAATTGGTTCCCTCTATGCAGATGGAACACCTTTTGGTGTAAACAACTTGAGTGACATTGGCATTGACTGGTCAGGTTTTGAGGCTGGTAATGCATTGAGTACGGAGAATGGCTCATGGTTTGTGACTCCAGATGATGCTCAAGGCGGAGAAATTGATGGCAGGGTATTGCTTGCACAACTCTCAGTCGTTGGTGGCTCTGGTGATCTCGCAGAAGATTTTGTTGCACTCACAATGAATATCCAAGGCAAGGATGCTGAAGGTCAGACATGGAATCTGATTGGCGGTAGCGCTCTCCCAATCCCAGCACCAGGTGCTCTTGCGCTGCTCGGACTTGCTGGTGTTACAGCGAGACGTCGACGAAAATAAGTCGATTTCAATGTACAACAGTACTTTTAAAGCCCTTCGCTTGCGAAGGGCTTTTTTTATACGCTCTATTCAGCCATAAGTGCTGATGTCATAATAGGTAAAATAGAAAAAAGCGGGATTTTATTCGTTTTTTTTAAGCCTTTTTATTGCTTGCTCTTGGATTCTCAACTACATTGCACTTGGAAGCAATCAGTTTTCATTGATGGAGACTGATGGGAAGTTGGAGAATGAAAGTTCTCACGTATGATTCGAACGAATCGAATCACGTAAGGAGAAGTGTTCTTATGAAGAATACAAGTATTTTTGCTCTTGCAGCAGGAATGGGTTCACTAGTTTTAGTGACTAGCGCATCAGCGGATCTTGGTCTTTCAGTTGAACTTGTTAGAACAGGTGCTGAAGGTCAAACATACCGTATGTATGTTAGTGGCATGGAAGATGATTCACGGATTGATGCCGTGTTTGGTAATGCGTCCAACTCCCTGACAATTTCAGCAGGTGATGGTCTTAGTTTTTACCAAAACGGATTGGGTGGTAACACATCCACATCCATCAACAGTGCATTCTTCCCCCTTGCTCCATCAGTAGAGTGGGATTCATATGTCACAATTGGTACCCTCTATCAAAATGGCGCTCCTTTTGGAGGAAACGCATTGAGTGACATTGGCATTAACTGGTCAAGTTTTGCTGCTGGTGGTGCTCTAACTACGGACAATGGTTCGTGGTATGTGACTCCAGATGACGCTCAAGGTGGAGAAATGGACAATATGGTATTGATTGGTCAGTTTACAATTGCTGGTGGTTCCGGCGATGTGGCTGATGATTTCGGTGCAGTGTCTGTTAATGTCCAAGGTAAGTATGCAGATGGAACGACTTTCCAAGGTCTTAACCTTGCGATACCAGCACCAGGTGCTCTTGCACTCTTAGGTGTTGCTGGTCTTGTTTCAAGACGTCGCAGAAAGTAATTTCTGTAACCCATTACTCTGAAAATGAGTACCTTACACAGCCCTCCTCTCTTTTGAGGGGGGTTGTTTCCTTTTAGGGGAGCTGTTGTGAAAGTGGGTCGAGAAGAGAGCCAAATCGTTCATGCCGTTGAAGTGCATTGGTATACATTGGCTTGCTGACTTGGTCTTGACTGAGTGTCAGCACCGTTCGTCCACTTTCCCAGAATCGCAAACAGCGATCATCAAATGAGAGCCCGCAGAATTGCAAGATGGTTCGTGTCCAAGTTTCTTGATCTTGAACGAGTGATTCGTAGGGGACTTCAAGAATATCGCTATAGCACGTGTGCCAATAATCCATATGGGATTTGTATGTTGCGTAATATTGACCTATTGTTTCAAGCGAACTCGACCATGGGTTGGAATGGGGGGGCAATTTTTGTGCAAAGCAAGAGAGACCCATCGACATTGGATTCCGCGTGCATTGAATCACTTTGGCATTCGGGAACAATTGGCGAATCATGCCGATGAACTGGAAGTTGCCAAGTTGTTTGTCGACGACGATATGTTGATTATCAACATGTTGCGTTTCTTCAAGGTACTTAGTTGCAATTTCTGTCAACTGTCTAGAATCAAGATCACGCCACGCTTTAATGGATGAATCGTGAATTGCAGCATTCATAAGTCGAGGCAATGCTTCTGATTCACCAATACCGTACGCATCAGGATGAGCGTCAATGATTTGTTCCGTGAGTGTTGAGCCAGAACGAAGCATGCCCACAATAAAGACGCGGTTTGAAGTATCGATATCTGCAGTTGGTAACGCGTTGATTCCATCAAGTGGAAATAGTGATTGAATCGCAGTGTACTTTTGTTTTGTTTCTACAATATCAAATCCAGATAGTGATAGCGCGTTACCTTCGGTATACGCTTCAAAAGCACTTTGGTATTCTCCCGCTTGTTCCATCGCTTTACCAAGCGTAAAGTAGAGCGTGCGTCTTGTTTCGTTGGGCTCATTTGTCGCAGGGAGACGGCCAAGCAAACATTGAGCGGCCTCAAATGGTTCACCCATTGCGATAAGCGTTTTGGCAAATGCTATCAAGATGATTGCATCGGCATGGGTTGCATTCATGTGGGGTTTAAGAAGTTGATGCGCTTTTTTTGGCTCGTTTAATCTAAGCCACGTGTTTGCTTTGCCAGCGATGACGCCATGATGGTTTGGATTGATTTTTAGTGCCCTGTCATACGCAGCAATTGCTTTTCGAAAGTGTCCTTGTGTCGTGAGCATGTCAGCTTGCAAACCGTGGTAATCAGCACGCCTCTTGTTTCTCGCAATCGCTTGGGTAATGGAGTGCATGGCCTCTGTATACTGACCAAGTGCATTGAGGGCTTGGGCCTTTAGTGCGAGCGCTAAGTCATCGTTACGTTTTTCGTTTAGCACTGCATTGCAAAGCATTTCGGCATCACTTGCATTGCCCGCAGCAAGTGCTTGCATCGCTTGAACAAGGCGTTGGTCGGGTTGCTTCGCCATTAGCCGTTTACGAGTTGTTCGTTGGTTTCAAATCGTTCAAGGGCAGCAAGCAGTTGCTGAATTTGCACAGATGGTTTCATGTTAATCAAGCGCCTTCTGAGTGCAATGACAGTTTTGCATTCATGCGTGTCCATGAGAAGGTCTTCTTTACGCGTTCCTGAAGCAGCAAGATTGATAGCAGGGAAGAGTCGCTGTTCAGAAATTGAACGGTCAAGGATGAGTTCCATGTTGCCTGTCCCTTTGAACTCTTCAAAGATGATTTGGTCAGCCCTTGAACCGGTATCAACAAGACAACTTGCAATAATCGTGAGCGATCCCTCGCCTTCAATGTTCCTAGCCGCACCAAACAGTTGTTTTGGAACTTCAAGGGCTTTTGAATCAAGACCGCCAGACATCGTTCGGCCGCTACTTGCAAACTTTTTAGAGTTGTTAAATGCCCGCCCTAATCTCGTCAATGAATCAAGCAAAACAACAACGTTTTTACCTGCTTCTAGTTTTCGTTTCGCGCGCTCAATGGCCATGATGCCAAGTTCGATGTGCTCATCTACATTTTGATCGTTGGATGATGCGAGGACTTCTGCAGGAACGGCACGCTTAAACTCAGTAACTTCCTCTGGTCGTTCATCAATGAGTAGGGCGACGACTTCAACATCTGGATGATTGTGATGAATGCCCTGGGCAATATTCTGAAGCAAAACAGTTTTACCTGCTTTCGGTGGCGCAACGATCAGACCGCGTGTTCCAAACCCGATTGGGCAGAATAAGTCGATGAGTCGGCATGCTGGCGGGCAACCCTTGTGCTCAAGCGTCATCCGCGGTGCAGGGTCAATGACTGTCATCTCATCAAAGGGTTTGTGCGATGCATACTCTGATGGCTCAATACCTTCGATTGCAGTCACTGAAGCGACGACCGGCCGAACATTTCTTGGCTTACCCTTCTTCTTATTTTTTGACTTCTTTTGTATAACTTCAGCAGTCAACAGTTGGCCTGCACGAAGGGCATATTCATCTTTAAGTTTGACAGGGACAAAGGGGTCCTTGTCAGATTTGACAGGTCCATTTTCCCACTTGCGCAGTCGACCCTCATGTGGTGTTTCCCATTCAAGAACACCAATGCACGTTTCTGATTGAATTTGATTAGACATAGCGTGAGTCGTAACCCTAATGCTTCAATGTAGTCATTCCCCGCGTGTGTGGATTATATCAAGGGTTGATGGTGCTCACAACGCACAAGCAATCCTTGATGCTTCGCGAGCATTTTGGATGAGTAACTCAATATTGGCAATGAGCGATTGTCCTTGCGTTTCCTTGACTAAATAGTCAAGCAAGTATGGCGTTCGCATGGTCTTATCACCCCCTGATTGAGCGAATGCTTGTTCGCCTCGTAACATGATGTCATTCAGCGTGTTTGGGGCAAGTGCTACTGAATCGCCTAACGGGACTGTTGCGAGAACTCCAGAGTGTTGATTGAGGTCTTCCCAGTGCATCTTTGCAATGGATGCAATATCATCAACACTTTGACATTCCTTGATGGGGGCGCCATCGCTCGGCGTTGCTTCAATGAACGTAGGGAATCTGTTTGTGTTCAATCCCAACACAGGCACGCCATTTGTTTCAAGTACTTGAAGCGTTGCGGGAACATCCAAAATCGATTTTGCTCCGCTTGACACAACACAAGTTGGAGTTGTTGCTAGGGCGGTGATATCAGCAGACACATCAAGGTCATTGCTCCAATTGTGATGGACTCCACCTATGCCGCCAGTTGCAAAAACGCGAATCGGATTTGGAAGTGATGGATGCTTACAACCAAGCAGTGTCGTTGCAATGGTAGTGCCAGCGTTCTGTTTTGACTGCATCTCGATTGCGATGTTTGAAAGCGTGCACTTTGTATTGTCTTTGGAACTTGTGAGTTCAACCAATTCTTCCAAAGAAGCACCAATAACAAACTCGCCTTTGAGAACGCAAATCCAAGCAGGTATCGCTCCACCACTCTGAACAGTTTGAGTCACCGCTTTAGCAAGACCAAGATGAACCGGCTCATCTTGGTCTAAATGAATTGGAGAACTACCGTAATCTTTGTTCCAAGGCTCTTTTGGTAGACCCGCTGTCAGTAGGGCAGTCTCAAGCGCGACGACTGGCTTCTTGCTTGAAAGCGCGTCAAGCACTTCGCTTGAAACTCGTACACTCATCGTTTTCTTGGTCTGATTCGACCGCCCATCCGTTTATTTGGGAGACCAGTTGGCACAACGCCGCCAGGGAAACTTCCCTTGTCCTTCCCCTCTTGGGTTGACGGCACATCTAGTTTGGAACGACTTTTTGCTTTTCGTGCTTCTTCGATTCGCGCTTCTTCAGCTTTTTTCTGCGCTCTTATTTTCTTTGGCTCAGGACTTGGTTTAAACTCATGATATTGTTTTTCAACAATTTCTACATTCGTGAGGGCTTCGATGTTTGTCAACATGTGGCCCTGTTCGGGAGTCACAAACATCAGCGCTTCGCCGCCTCTGCCTGCGCGAGCAGTCCGTCCAATTCGATGCACATAGATTTCAGGATCTTCAGGGACGTCATAGTTGATGACATGCGTGACTCCATCGACGTCGATGCCTCTGGCGGCTAAGTCCGACGCAATGAGTGTTTGCAGATTCCCCTTACGGAGGGCTGTCATCACCTTGTTTCGTTTTGATTGTTGCATGTCACCGTGAATTGCAGCAGTTTCGACATTCTTACTTGTTAAGAACTTTGCAAGTTTGTCCACAGTTGCTTTGGTTTTACAAAAGATGAGCGTCATGTGTGGCTCGTCAGTAGCAAGTACATGGTAGAGGAGCTTTTGTTTGTCCCAAGGATGCACAGTGACATACTCCTGAGAAACTTGGGCAACAGTCAAACTTCCTGAAGAGTCCGTTACATCGATACTCTTCGGGTTATTCATGTATTTTTTAGCTAAGCGCTTAATCTCATCGGAAATGGTTGCGGATACAAAAATTGTTTGATGTTTTTGTTTGAGATGTCCTAAGATTTTTCGTATATCTTCCCTAAAACCGATGTCGAGCATTCGATCAACTTCATCAAGAATTGCAAGTTTGATCTTGTTGTAGGGCAGATGTCCACGCTGGTGTAAATCCATCACGCGGCCAGGAGTTCCGACAATGATTTGTGGGCGCTTTTCAAGTTTGGTGATTTGAGTGCCAATCTTCTGCCCGCCATAGATTGGGACAACTGTAAGATTCGTATGCTTTCCAAGCGATTCCATTTCTTTTGCTACTTGAATCGCAAGTTCCCTAGTTGGAACAAGGATGAGTCCGCCGTAGGAATCTTCCTGTTCAATCAGATGGAGTGCGGGCAAGCCAAATGCCGCAGTCTTTCCCGAACCCGTTCTTGATTGCCCTAAGATGTCGCGACCCTCAAGGGATTGAGGAATGAGGGTCGATTGGATGACAGTTGGATGGTTGAATCCTGCTGCATGAACACCCTTAAGAATTTTTTCATTCAGCCCAAGGGATTCGAATGTCACCTCGGTATCAAAAATTTCTAAATCTACGTTCTTTGCGTTCATAAGTGTCCTGAGAGGTCATGGTAAGATTGGATTGCTGACGATAGTATCAATAAGGACGAATGACTCATTCACACAGCGTTGCACGGATGCAAACAGAACAAACATTACAACAATGCCAACTACATGTTGATTTACATGCAATAGAACAGAATTGTACCGTAATACGGAATCACATTGGACCAGCGTGTGGCTTTTGTGCTGTTGTCAAAGCAGATGGATATGGACTTGGTGCTGCTAGAGTTGCGCCTCGATTAAGTCAACACGCAGATTTATTTGCTGTCTATAGCCCTGATGAAGCGGGAGAACTGCTCTCAAAGGGGATTACAACTCCAATCTTGGTGCTTGCTCCAGTGTATTCGGTAGACCGCTTTCACCCTGTTTATCGGGGTCTATCTTCAGGAATAGTACACCTTACGGTGCATAGCAAGTATCACGTTGAAGCCCTCGCGATGTGTGCAAATCGATTCGGATTCCGAATTCCCGTTCATTTGAAGGTTGACACTGGCCTTCATCGAGGAGGATGTGAACTTGAGCATGCTAGTTCGGTTTTAAAAGAGATTCATAACCACGATAAACTCGAACTGAAGGGGGTTATGACGCACTTTGCATCTGCTGTTCATGATGAAACAAAAACAAAAGAACAACATGATTTGTTTGCGAGTGTCATTAGCGGAAACAAAAAGTACCTTCCAGAACGATGTTTGGTCCATGAAGCAAATACTGCGGCAATGGTCAATTGGAATGCCACTCACTTAAATATGGTTCGCGTTGGACTTGCATGGACTGGAACAGTTCCAAGCGGAGTAAAGCAACTGAAGGGGTTTCAGCCAGTCGTGCATTGGCGTACTTCGCTTGCCCATGTTCGAACTGTAAAGAAAGGCGAAGCCGTGGGGTACTCCGGTAGATGGGTTGCGAAACGCGACTCGCTTATCGGGATTGTGCCTGTTGGATACGCGGCGGGTTACCCAATGGGTGTTGGACAAGAAGGCGAGAACGATTGCGCTTATGTCAAAATCATTGGGCAACAAGAAGGTGATGCGAAAGTAATTGGTGCAATATGCATGGATCAAATTGCAATTGACGTGACTGAGTTTCCCTCTGCAACAGTTGGCACTACAGTTGAACTGATTAGTACTGATGTTTCAAGCAGGGCGTCTCTTTCATCTCTTGCGAAAGTTGCAGGCGTTGTGCCGCATGCCATCATCAGCAGAATTTCACCGAAGGTGAAGCGTGTGTACAAGCAGTCGCTGATGATCGAAACAGCGCTGCACAAACAACAAGCATCCATCATATAAAACGCGTCCCGTCATCAAGATGACGGGACAAAGCGTTTTGGAGAGAGAGAGGAGAGAGAGTTTTTGACGGATGCCGTCGAACCCAAGAAACGCTTCGTGCAGGTGGGTCGGCCCGTAGGCGGTCCCTATAAAACGTCTTCGTTACTTGGGCTCGAGAGCACTCGTGACAAACTCTCTATCGGCAACATGAAGCACTCAATACATGTTTCTCTTGAAATTATTCAGAGTGACCGATAACTCGCATGAATAACCGGAATTCAATAAAAAGAGTCGTTTTTAACTCTATCAAGACCGTTTTGAGTACCATGTAATCAATGATTCAGCTCGCAGAAAAGCAAGATTTGCGTCTTGGCGTCGTAAATTTTATGAACACGACGCCGTTGATCCACGGTTTAGACCTTAATGAAGGTGTTGAACTCATTCCAAGAGTTCCGAGCGAACTCATAGCTCTAGTTGAACAAGGCGAGGTTGATTTTGCGTTGTCGTCTTCAATTGATTTTCAACAATGCGAGCGCGATGTTTCTGTGTTACCAGTTAGTGCACTCAGTAGCGATGGTGAAACATTAACAGTGAAAGTTTGCTCAAGAGTACCATTGGAAGAGGTCACTGGAGTGCACTGTGATACAGATAGTCACACTTCAATCGTTCTGTTGCAAATCATTTTGCAGAAACAATATGGTTGCTCTGTAAAGGTTGTCCCAAAAAATTTAAGAACGGTGGATGTTGTCCAAGATGAACTTCCTGACACAGTGTTGATGATTGGGGACAAGGTTGTAAAAAACGATTTGTCAGATTCTCATCCATTTGAAGCGGATTTAGGCGCAGCATGGAAAGATCTCACGGGTTTGCCGTTTGTTTTTGCCGTATGGTTAGGGCAATCTGGCTTAGGATCACTTAAAGCCAAACAGGCTGCAACACTCATTGATCGACAGCTGAGATGTAACAAGCGGCGAATCGAACAAGTAGTTGCAAAGAATAATGACTCACGTGGTTGGAATCGCCATCTAGCGCTTCAATATCTAACGAAACACATGGACTATTCATGGACCAGCGAACATGAGCAGTCACTCAAACTTTTTTATCAGTATGCACATGAATTGGGTTTGATTGCGCAAAACAAACCGCTCGCATTCTTCCGTTATTGACATGCCGGTCGCGCCTCAGTTTCTTACAACTCAGTTGTCTGAACTTGCTGAACAGATTGCTCGTGCTCCAATGCATGTGAAGCAGCAACAACTTTCACATCTCGAAACGTTTCTGTTTGAACTTGAAGAAGATCGGCTGTATCCATATGACTTTGTCGTTTACAGAATTTCAGGATTCCGATTAGAGGGCAGTACGCACATTAATTTGTTGGGCAGTGCCTTGATAAACGATGTTGTTGCAGCAATTGCTGTTATCAGTAGGTCGATGGATATCGAAGCAGGAGAAACACTCACCCTCAGTGAAGTAGCTGAGGCATGTGGGGTGTCGCAACGAACAATCAATCGACTGAGGCATGAAGGACTGCCATTCATCTGGGTAACCGAGCAGGATTCAAAACGACGGCTTGGATGCAAAAAGCAGCAACTCATCGAGTTTAGAAAGGCGCGTAAGGATCGGATTAAACATGCTTCGACGTTTTCTCGGCTAAGCGAGATTGAGAAGAAGAGGATGGTGCAGTTTGCATTAGCGTATCAAGACCAAGGCAAGACAATCAATGAAGTAGCAAATGAAATCAAGAAAGATGGTGGCAGGGGACTTGAAACCATCAGAACTATTTTGAAAAAGAACGATGATGTTTCAGAGGTGCTTCCTCTCAAGGAGCCGCTCACAAGGCAAGATGCCCGTGACATTGAAAAAGCAATTCATCAGGGAGTGACATGGGATCGTTTGGCGGGGCGGTATAAGCGAACGAAAAATGCAATGCGCGGTGCACTTGCGAGATTGAGGCGAGATCGATTGAAGCGCCTTTCGATTCAAGTCGTGGAGTTGCCCGCATTCGCAATGAACGATGCGCGTGAAGTGTTGCTTAGCCCAGATATTGTTAGAAACTGTTTGCCTCCAATCACTGAGATAAACATTTTCGAAATTGAGGAATCTGCAACTGCGCTTTCAATGCAAGATGAGACGGCTATTGTTGCTGCGATGTATGTTCTGCGTAAGTCGGCACGAGATTCCATAGGCGACCTTCAGTACACGCCAACGGAAGCAGAACTCGATGCAATCGAAACTGACTTGCGGTGGGCGTGGTTATTGCAACAGTCGCTGATGCTCACTGCATTACCTGTTGCGTTATCAGTAGCAACTCAACATGCAGGCAGAACGCTTACAGAGTTACCCCCAAGCAAACTACAGTTTTATGTAGATGCGGCGATGGCATTAACAGAAGAAATTTGCTCAACCATTGACCCTCAATCAAACCAAACGATTGCAAAAATAACATCCCTTACAGTTGACAGGTCATTTTCCAACATAGATGCAGAGAAAACTCAATCAAGGGCTACAGCTCGTTTGAAACCAACCGCTCAGTTGCACTCGTTTTACAAACAATCACAGTGGTCTGTCCTTCTTCCGAAAATGACAGTGCATGATGCGGAGTCTATTTCGCCATTGCACGGAGAGGTATTCAAACAGAAGTTTGGTTGGTGTGGGCACCCAAAAAGAACAATAGAGTTACCAGTGTTGCTTGGGACATCACATAACGCAATTGCTAGAGCACTTAGAGTGTTGCATTAAAAAAGACCTCCCCACATTTGTAGAAAGGTCTTTGAAGATCAAATTCAACACGCTTAACGCTTTGAGAATTGGAATCGTCGACGTGCACCTGGCTGACCTGGCTTCTTACGTTCGACTTGTCGTGGGTCACGAGTTAAGTAACCGTTTTCACGAAGCATTGACTCAAGTGATGGGTCATACTTTGCAAGCGCTCGGCCAAGGCCAAGAATGATTGCACCTGCTTGGCCAGTGTAACCGCCACCGTTAGTCTTAACGTGGACGCTCATTGAACCACTTGCATTTGATTTCTCAAGCACTGCCAAGATGTCTTTGTGGTCTCTTGACTCTGTGAAGTACTGCTTAAGGTCTTTGTTATTTACAGTGAATGCGCCATCACCTGGGCGGATCCGTACGCGAGCAACTGCTGCTTTACGACGTCCAGTTCCCCACCACCAATGCCCATCGGCGGGGGTGCTACTTGGCGTGCTTTTTGGAGCGCTTTTTGTAGTTGTTTCAGGAGTGGGAGCTGCAACTGTCTCTTCAGTGGTTGCTGCTTCTGTTGTTTCTTGTGGTGTGTTTTCTTCTGTCATGTGTTCGTAGACTCTTAGGAGTCCCTCTTGAGAACTGTGTTTGAGCGTTGCCGAACATCGGCAACATCAATGTTGTTAGCACGCAAGTGCTACTGGTTTTTGATTCGTGTGTGGATGCTCAGAGCCTCGGTAAACCTTGAGTCGTCTAAACATGTCTCTTCCGAGTTTCGTTTTTGGAAGCATTCTGCGTACTGCTTCTTCAATGATTCGCTCAGGGTGTGATTCAATCAAGTCGCTGTATTTGTGCGCTTTCAAACCGCCGGGGTAGCCACTGTAAACGAGTTGAGCCTTTTGCTGCAACTTCTTGCCCGTCATGTTGACCTTCTCTGAATTTGTTACAACAACAAAGTCGCCAGTGAGAACATGAGGAGTCCACTCTGGACGATGTTTACCCATTAGGTGTGTAGCAATCGTTGTTGCCATGCGACCAAGTGTTTGCCCCTCAGCGTCAATGTGACGCCATGTTGGTTCAATTTCACCTTGTTTAGCAAATGTAGTTTGACGTGGCATATCTCTTTTCCTTCGAAGGCCCTTCAAAATTAAAGGGCGAATTGGAGAATTTACCTAAAATCAGCTTCTCTGTCAACCTGTATCATGCCTTGATGCAATCTGAAGCACATGCAAAAACCCCAATATCAGCCCCAAAACGAGGATTTGTCACTTTCGCGTGGATCGCAATAACAATCCTAGTTGGCATCATTTTTTACCTTCAAACATTGCCCGTCGTAGAAGAAGATGAGGAAGGTGGTGGCGAGGATGTCGCAGGTCTCGTTGTGATGGAGTTGCAAGCGAAATACATCCTTGGGGTATCAAAGCTATCTGGTGAGCCGATGCTTGTTTCAGCACAAGCAGCACCCCTTGACATTGGCACCGTTGAACAGCGACAGTGCTTTATGGCATTGATGATTGCACTCGGTGATGATGAAGCTGCAAACCGCTCAGCATTGAACTTGAAGCATGACTTGGAGGAGTACGAAAAAACACTTACTGAGTCCCAGTCGCAAACTCAGGAATTGCTTGACATCTTAATGCAGGGAGGCAGTGTCTCAAAGACACAGGAAGAAACCCTGTCAGCATCATTAGGCTGGTTTGGGACACTTTTGTTTGCAGATGAAGCAGAACGGGAATCGATTGAAGAAACGGAAGCAGCGAAAGTGGTTGTTGTTGGGCTTGGCGGACTTGGTATTGTTTTGTTTGGACTCATCGGTTTTGGTTTCTTACTCTATTTTGCAACAAAGGCGATGAGCGGTACTTTGAAGAGCAGATTAAATGCAATCAATAGCCGGCAGGGAATCTACGCAGAGGTCTTTTTGTTGTGGCTTGTATTGTTTCTTGTGCTGATGACGACCGCGGGAATCATTAGCATGACTGACGCAGTCAAGGAGCAACCAATACTTGGCATCATCATTACCCTTTGTGCGTTCTTTGGAAGTTTGGTAGCGGTCGCTTGGGCGCTTGTGAGAGGTATTTCTTGGGCAGAAGTGAAAGATGACATTGGGCTGCATACCGGCACCGGCGTCATCCGTGAAGCGTTTTGGGGAATCCTTGGGTATGGCATGACACTGCCATTGATGCTAGTTGGCATTTTGTGCACGCTACTACTTGTTGCGATTCAAACCATGTTGATCTCGATGGGTGACGGCGACCCATTCCATGGAACAGCGGGGGGCTCGCACCCAATCATTGTTGAAGTTGCCAACGGTGGAATTGGGATGAAGATTGGGCTATTACTGCTTGCTGCAGTTGCTGCACCAGTTGTAGAAGAAATCATGTTTAGAGGTGTGTTGTACAGGCAACTAAGAATGTCATCGTCTTGGATGTCCTATTTCATTAGCGTGGTCTTCAGCATTGGATTAACTTCGTTTGTCTTTGCTGCGATTCATCCGCAAGGATGGATTGGCATTCCAGCACTCATGAGTATTGCAGTTGGAATGAACATGTTAAGAGAGTACAGGGGATCTTTGATCGCGCCGATGGTCATTCATGCAACGAGTAACGGCATTGTCATGACAATGATGATGATATTTATGAGTTGATTGTAAGTGTTGGCTGATCTGGTCCAGTTCGCTGAGCAATCTTGATGACGTTCTGAATAAAGTGATCAAGGGAAGCCGTCACAGTTTCATCGATGTTCCAATAGTCAAGCGGCGTTCCAGCATCTGCTGCGACCCGCATTTTTGGATGAATTGGCAAACTCCCTAAAAACTCAATGTTCATGGATGCTGCGAGTTGTTCTCCGCCGCCTTTGCCAAACAAATCATATTCCTTGCCATCATCGCCAATAAAGTAAGACATGTTTTCCACAAGACCGAGGATAGGAACGCCGAGTTGCTGGAACATCCTTACAGCTCGCCTTGCATCATCTTGCGCGACGACTTGGGGCGTGCACACAATGATTGCGCCAGTCAATGGCAGAAGCTGAGCAAGGGATAATGGAACATCACCTGTTCCAGGTGGTAAATCAACAACTAACTGGTCGAGTGCGCCCCACTTCGTTTGCGTTGCGAGTTGATTGAATGCGCTGTGAGCACGTGGACCTCTCCAAATGAGTGCACGTTCTGGCTCGACGAGTTTCCCGATGGTCATTGCTTTGATACCGCACTTTTCAAAAGGCAAAAGCAATTGTCCCTCGTTCTTTGATTCTTCAGTTTCTAGCCCAAGCATCGTTGTCATTGA
>JAKVBR010000090.1 GCA_022447165.1 Phycisphaerales bacterium
TGAAAAACACACACGAGCAGAAATATGGGCATATGGCCTCCGCAACGTTTGGCGAATGAGTTTTGATAGGGACACTGGCAAACTCTGGGCTGGCGATGTTGGTCAACACGATTGGGAAGAAATTGATATTATCGAAAGCGGAGGGAACTATGGATGGAAAGTCAAAGAGGGCTCTCACCAGTTTGACGGGAAGGCGGCTGTTCCCCCTGGCCTCATAGATCCCATCTATGAGTATGGAAGAAGAGAAGGTGGTTCAGTTACCGGAGGCTATGTTTACCGCGGTTCAACACTAAAAGACAGTATTGGACACTACTTTTTTAATGATTACATGAGTGGCAGAACATGGTCCCTGAGTCAGGATGGCGACACCGTTTCAGTCAAACGAATCGCGCTAGATACCCCGCTTGCCATTTCTTCGTTTGGAGAAACCCCTACTGGCGAACTCTTGATTTGCGGGTTTAAAAATGCTTATGGTCGAAAGGGTAAAATTTACCGACTTGTTTCCGTGGAAACCGCTTCCTCAGACAAAGAATCAAATATACGCTGAAGCAATTCTTCTGCAGAATATGTGCTTGTTCTCCACCTTGGAACATACCGACCATCGATTGTTAAAACAGGAATACCTTTACGCCAAACATTTTGTTTAGCGACGATATCCTTTTGAATCCGGTCGTTGACTTCTATACTCGTCATTACATCTTGAATAATGTTTTGCGGGTTATTTGTTATTTCTGATGCTTTCGCAAGAACGAGGGGCTCGTGTAATGCAGTGCGGTTTTCAACCAACCAATTATGGAACTCCCACCTCGCTTCATCTCCACCGAGAATTGAGACTGATTCAAGCGCTTGAGCCGTGAAACACGAACCCTCATTTTGTGCTTGAAAATCACCAGCATTCTTATTACACAGCTCGTCAACAGGGAATTGCCTAAACGCATACTTGATATGAGGATTGTCCTTCATCATTGTTCTAATGATGGTGTCAAGTTCTGTTGAGAAGTTAGAGTGGTAGTCTCCCCAAACAACGACTTCGAATTCAGCATCACCCAACCAAGAAGCGTGCTCGAACAGCCGGTTTGGGTGTACATGACCCCTCCTCCAATCCTCGACTAGTTTTTCGTTTGCACTTGGTGGCGCTGCAACCTCTGTATCGCCCGATTCTACTTGCAATGCAACTTGTTCTATCACACTACTCAATGACCGCGCATTCCCGTAATACCAAAGATACTCTACACCATTGATAAACACCATCGGAGTGAAATAAAGTCCAAGTTCAAAACCATCCGCAGCGTCCTCTTGAACTTGCTTGAGTGTGTCTTCACTCATCATAACCTCAATAAACTGGCTCGGCTCAAAGCCCATACTCTGAAGCGCGGGCGGGAATGAGGCATCCGTGAACGACCCCCTATTTTCAAAGAGCCACCGGTGCATCATTTCCCAGCCATCTGAACCACCTAGAATCGATGCTGCTTCAGCAGCTCGTGCAGCCCAACAGGCGTTCGGATGAAGTTTAAATGTTCCAATCTGATCATTACACTCATAGTTCATTGGGAAATGCTTTACCCAAACAGCAACGTCGTCGCGACTCTCGACAATTTGCTCTAATTGTTTTTCAATACGACTGCAGTCCGGGCATTGATAGTCTGTAAACATTGTGATTTGGATCGGTGCGTCTGGCGACCCAATGATGTGTGTGGCGTCAAGAAGAGCGAGTGTTTCGCTCGACACATCCGCTTCTAAAATTTCTTCCGCATTCTCTTCAGCAAGCGCCCTGTTTTCTTCTGCTTTTTCATGATCGACGACTATGCCTATAAATAAAAGTCCAGTTGTAATCGTTATACAACTTGCAACCAAGAGCACAAGACCACCACCATCTTTTCCGCTTCTGCGCTGGATTTCTGCACATATCCAGAAGAACACATTACACAGATGTGCAATCATGCAATATTTGCAAAAAGCATCAATAAAGAACATTATTCCAATAAACCCAAGTGATGCTAGAACACCAATGCGGATACACCAAAGCAGTTGTTTTGTCACACCACACTTTGTGTAAGTAATCAGTAATCCAGTAAACCAAGCAATTCCAACAAAAGAGATGGGAACGTGTAACAACGGTACATAACCCCACTTTGTGTTTGTGACAACATCACATCCACTTTGTGGACCGCACCCAGGGATCTCGTCAACAAGACCCAGTTTTAGTGAAGCAAGGAAGAGTGTTGATGCAATTGCAGAAAGCAACAAAAACAGTGCAATGACAAATGTTGATTGTTCAATATTTTTATTCATTTTTACATGTGTTCCGGAGATTCGATACCAAGGACATCAAGACCATCAACGAGGACTTTCTTGGTTAAGTGGGCAATTCTAACTCTGCTTAACCTGAGTTTGGAATCTTCTGTTTTAAGTACCGGGCAAGATTGATAAAAAGTGTTAAATGACTCAGTAAGTTCATACAACCAAGTACACAAACGATGTGGTTCTAAACTCTGAATCATGCCTTGGAAAACGGCGTTGTACTGTAATAATTGCATGATTAATGCGCGTTCTTCCGGCTCATGAATGATGAACTCCGCGTCACTCCAATCCGCATCACATTTTGAGATAAGAGAGCGAATTCGAGCACAAGCGTATTGGATGTATGGACCAGTATTACCCTCAAACGCAACCATTCTATCCATATCAAACACATAGTCGCGGACCAAGTCATTTGACAAATCAGCGTACTTCACAGCACCGATACCAATCTGCCGACCAATTGTGCACAACTTTTCATCATTCATCCCATGTGTTGGTGCGTTTGGTTCCAAAGAGCGTTTTCTTACTTCAACGACGCCCCGTTCAATAGCCTCTTCGAGCAATGATGACAAAGTGACGTTCGAACCACTTCTTGTCTTGAGTGGTTTTTTGTCTTCACCCAACACAGAGCCAAATGGAATATGAACCATTTCAACTTCAGCACCATCAGGCGTTTTGTCCCAACCAATAATTTTTGTAGCGTCAAACAGGTCTTTAAAATGATCTCGCTGTCTTGCGTCAACCACATAGATGAGTTGATCCGAGCAAAGCGATTGAGTTCGGAATTTGATTGCTGCTAAATCTGTGGTGGCGTATAAAAAACCACCATCTGATTTACGGATAAGCATTGGCCTTTCTCGGTTTTCAAACCGAACAATAAGAGCACCGTTATCCTCTTCAGCAAACCCCCCATCGACAAACTCTTCAACGACTCCACTGAGTTGTTCTCTATAAAAAGACTCGCCGCGATTGTGTTCTGGTCCAATTTTCACATTGAGTAGACCAAGTGATTCAAAAACAGAGCGCATCGTGCACTCAATCAACTTTTCCCACTCTTGAACCAACTGCTCATCACCCTGTTGTAGCGCAATAAGCAAATCCTTTGCGGCTTGTTGGGCCCCAGAAGCACTTTCATTTTGTGTTTCAAGTTCAATGACCCTGTGTGGACCAGCATCGCACTCAATTGCTCGGGCAAACCCACGCTCATCACCGCGAGCACCAAGTTGTGCATCTCGATACGCATCATTCAATGCATCTAGTGATAGTGTTTCTAAGTCAACACTATTTGCCATGAGTCGTTCTAACACCATTGCAATTGGAAGACCCCAATCGCCAAGGTGATTTTCTCGATACACCCTTCGACCAACACGCTCAAACATGCGAGCGAGTGCGTCACCGATGATCGTTGAGCGGAGGTGCCCAACATGAAGTTGTTTTGCAACATTCACACCACATAAATCAATTGCGACTGGATGCGAATCGTCACTCTGAGTGACACCAAGTTGGGGGTCAGCATCCATTTCGCGAACCATTTCAAGAACGGTGTCATCCTTTAGTTTAATGTTGATAAATCCAGGTCCTGCAATTTCAAGAGGGTGTGCAATCGCATTCAAATCAACCGTGCTTACGACTTGCTCAGCAAGCTCCCTAGGGTTCATCCCATGTTTTTTCCCAAGACCCATCGCTCCATTGGACTGAAAGTCGCCATGCTCAGGATTCTGGGCCTTGCGAAGAAGCGGGTCAAGCGACTCGCCTTTTAAAGACAGTGCGGATTCAAACCCCTTTTGGAGCAATTCGTGGATGATGGCTTGGATATTTAAGGACATATAGACGCGTACAATACAAACAAAAAGAGGGCGTGGACTTTGATATCATGTACCGTTTATGACTTCTCCAACTACAGAACCAACGACACAACTCGAGAAAATGGACCGTTGTAGCGATTTGCCTCATCGCCCCCGCGTTTTGCTTGGAAAAATGGGGTTAGACGGTCATGACCGAGGCGTGAAACTGATAGCAAGAGCCCTACGAGATAGCGGTATTCATGTCATTTATTCTGGTTTATGGCAAACCCCGCGGAGTTTGGCTATCTCTGCCCGTGATGAAGATGCTGATGTCATCGCATGCTCCATGATGAGCAACTCTCATCTTGTCCTCGTGCCACGACTCATGGAAGAGTTGAAGCAAGTAGGGCGACCCAATTTGACAGTTGATGTAGGCGGTATCATTCCGCAAGAAGATATTGAAGAGCTGACAAAATGTGGTGTACGAGGTGTGTATCACACAGGAACAAGCATGCTCGACATTGTTGATGCTGTTCGCAGTGCAACGCAAGTATATACACCTCTGCCAAACGCAGGCGCCTCTGTTTCAGCAACTCTCGCACGAAACATTAGTTTGATTGAACAAAGTCAAACAGTTGATGCAACTACAAAGAGACCAGACCGCGTCATCGGGCTAACTGGCTCACCTGGGGCAGGTAAATCAACGCTCTCTGCAGCGATGGCATCTGAAGCCGTTCGCCAAGGCGAGCGAATCGCAATCATTGCATACGACCCCATGAGTCCAATTAGTGGCGGCGCACTACTCGGAGACCGCTTAAGAGTTGACTTTAATAATGTTGATGAGAACGTCTTCTACCGCTCTCTTGCGAGAGTTGGAGAAGATTATGACACTCTACCAGCAATCTTAGACCTTGTTGGTGGTGCTGGTTTCGGCACGGTCTTTGTTGAGACCGTTGGCGCTGGGCAAAACGATGTTGCAATCAGAGAAGTTGTCGACTCAACAGCGCTAGTGCTTGTTCCTGGTATGGGCGACTCTGTTCAAATGGACAAGGCGGGTATCTTAGAAATTGCAGACACCTTCATTGTGAATAAAGCGGATTACGATGGGGAAAGCGCGCTGATCAGAGAACTGCTCGACATCGCATCTGGCAGACACGTCTTTGAAACAATCGCAACGCAAGGCAAAGGCGTTGTTGAACTGCTTCAACACTTACTCGCTAAGTAAACGAATACCCTTAATCTTTGTACAACGGCCTGTCAGCAAGTGGTGTCGCTAAAAGTGTTTGCATCTCATCACTATTCAGAGAAGCAATTGAGTTACATTCAGCAATCACTGGTTCAGCGTCATCAAGTGCAATCTGACCATGCATTTTAAATTTCGCGTGCAAAATATCCTCTAAATCACACACTGTGTTGCGTGCATGACCGCTGGGATACATCACAAGACTGCTTTCTAAAACATCGCCATTTGACAGTGTTATAGTCATCGCAGTTGGGATGCCGTCCGGATACTTACTGTCGAATGCTTCGCCCCCATGTTTAAATGTGATGGTTTCCATGATGGCTCTAGTTGTTTCATCATTAATTGCATCAGCGTCATAATCGTAAGGCGTGAGCATGAGACGCTTCCAAACTTCATCATTGGATTGTGCAAAGAACGCTTCACCTTCCATTGTTGCAACATCTTGCGCCTTCTTTAGCATGGCAGAAACAATGTAGACCATTGAGTGGTCAGCGGATTGCCGTGTTGTTGGATTTCGTTTTGCTGGGTCACCAATAATGCCAAACGCGGGTTCATACGCTGTGATTGATATCTCTTTAATAGAAGTTGGGTCAGTTGCAATTGAAGGGTTTTGCTGAATCAGATTGAGCAATCCTTGTAGCGCGCCTGCTGATTGGTGTTCATATAAACCAATCTTGAAATGCATGCCCATGACGGCAAAATCATCACCGCTGTGTGACAACACAAAGTCAAAGGGTGAATCACCATCAGTTGGCTCAAACTGCCTAAAGACCGCCTCGGGGTTTCTAAAGATATCTCTTGGCCCCATGAACCCCTTCATTGAACGCATCATTGAAACCACAGCAACTTCTGTACTGATTGCTGCAGATGCACCCTTTGAATCAGACAACTGCTTGCCCGCTCTAATGGCACGCCAAGGAATATAGTGCGCAACAACCATGCCAATTGCAGATTCAATCTGCTCTGGCGTAGCACCACACATTGCCCCGTATGTTGCAGCAGATGCAATTGCGCCGTGGACGACATGATCAATTTTGTAACTTTTTAAACTGAACACCTCAGCAAGCCGTCCCCTGATTTCATCAAGGAGAACCATTCCACGAAGCGCAGTTTCACCATCAAAACCCATTACTTGAGCGGCAGCAATTGGAACAGCATAAAAATCGTTGTGTCCAAACTCACCTGCTGTGTGCCCGAGTTCTGGGTTGTAGCCAAAGTTTGTCCCGTTTGAATCCCATTCCCGAACTGCTGAAGCATTCGCAAGTGCTGCTTTTTCTGGTCTTACTTTCCTGTCAGAGCCAAAGACGGTTGCGCCATGTTCACAGGGATAATCAAGTGCCTCTTCTCTGAGAATCGTTGGAGCATTTGTTTTGACAGCGACTGCAGATAGCCCGCACAGCACAGCGTCCGTAAAAAAGAGTGTTGTCCGGTCTAACACTGCTTGTGAGGGTTC
>JAKVBR010000091.1 GCA_022447165.1 Phycisphaerales bacterium
CGAATCACTCATTAGAGACGAGGAGTTGAGTTTCCTAAAAACCCTTGACCGTGGTCTAGAGTTATTTGACAAGGCGGTCTCTGAAGGTGATGGGAAAACGATTGACGCAAAGAATGCTTTTGAACTCCATGACACTTTTGGTTTTCCGATTGACTTAACTGAAGTCATGGCTGAAGAGCGAGGTCTTCAGGTTGACAGGGATGGGTACGAAGCCCTGATGGAAGAAGCAAGAGAAACTTCTCGTGCGACATCTGCAGCCGAAAAGAAGATGAACATACCACCAGATGTGCTTTCTGAACTTGAAGAGAATGACATACCGCAAAGTGATGACTCGTTTAAGTATGAATCAAATGCACTTGCAACAACAGTGCTCGCCATCTGGGATGGGCAATCATTGTGCGAGTCCGCTAGCGGTGAACAAACTGTGGGTGTCATCCTTAAGGAAACACCTTTTTATGCTGAAGCAGGCGGTCAAGTTGGCGATCGAGGCGCACTCGTCAATGGCGAAAATGTTTTCGTTGTGCATGATACGCACAAGCAAGGTGATTACATCTTGCATATTGGTTCTTGCAAAGGGGGCGCAATTGGTTGCGGCGATCATGTCGAAGCAACCGTGTGCAGCGATGTGCGAGAACGCACTGAGAAAAACCACACAACAACTCACCTGCTCAATCATTCACTTCGTCATGTGCTTGGCGAAGACGTGCATCAAAAGGGCTCACTTGTCGACGAAGACAAACTTCGCTTTGACTTTTCACATGGTCACGCAGTCACTGATGAACAATTGCAAGCGATTGAACAAGAAGTCAATGATGCCATCAATGCCGATTTAGCAGTCCATTCAAAAATCGTACCGCTTGACGACGCGATGGGGATCTGTGGTCTTCGTGCTGTTTTTGGCGAGCGGTATCCTGATCCAGTTCGAGTTGTGTCGATTGGACAGCCAGTGGATCAATTGCTAGAAAATCCATCAAACCAAGAGTGGTTGAACTACTCGATTGAGTTTTGCGGTGGCATCCACCTGCAAAGTAGCAAGCATGCTGAGCACTTTGCAATCTTGCATGAACAAGCACTTGCTTCAGGCGTTCGAAGAATGGCCGCTGTTACGGGTTCCCGCGCGAAAGAAGTTCATGATGCAGGCATGCAATTGATGGGTGAAATTGAAGCAGCAAGGAGTTTAACTGGCGAATCGCTTGTTGCTCAGTATGGCAAGCTTCTAAAGAAGTCAGAAGAAAGTACGTTGAGTCAAACTGCCAGGCAAAACATCCAGAAGGGCTTGCGTCAACTGTTTGCAAGCGTGAAAGAAGTTCAAAGAAGCGCTGCTTCTTCACTCAAAGAAGATGTGCTTGAAGAAGCAAGAGCACTCGCTGAAGGTGATGACAATATCGTTGTTGGCACACTCCAAACAGTTGACAAGGATGCAATCATGTCTGCACTTGATGCTGTTCGCTCGAAGAAACCAAAAGGTGCAGTCCTTTTGTTAGGTCAGACAGAAGAAGGTAAAGTGCTCATTGCTGCTGGCGTAAGTCAATCCATGATTGATACTGGGCTCAAAGCAGGCGACTGGGTAAAACAAGCGGCGTCGGTTTGTGGCGGCGGTGGTGGCGGTAGACCCGATACCGCGCAGGCAGGCGGTAAAGATCCAAACAAGATTCCAGAGGCAGTAGAAGCAGCGAAACAATTCGCAATGGAGCGTGCATCATGAGTGAAGAACATAACATCAAGAAGAGCGAGTCGGAAGAGCAAAAGGGCATACCAACACTTGTGACCCCTCTATCCACAATTGCAACTCAAGTTGGCGAGCATGTCTTGTCAGCCATTCATAACAACGAAGAAACTGTTGCTGTCATCACGACAGTAACTGGTTCAAAACAAGGCCCACAAGTCATCTCTATTCCCCTGACTGCTGAACACATGCAACAAGTCCATGTGCTCATGAATGAGATTCATGCTTCAGATGAACCAGAGAGAGTCCCTTGCGTTGGTTTTCATTGTTATGTTGATTCTGATGATGAGAAAGCAAATTCTTAAGCCAACTCCTCCCCTTCAAGTTAGGATGTCACTATGAATACCTTGTACGAAATCTCACTTGCACAGTGGTCGCTCCACAAAGCGTTCTTTGCTGGATATCTTCAACCAATTGACTTCCCGAGAGTTTCTAAAGAACAATTCGGAATTAGCGCAGTTGAATACGTCAACTCCTTCTTCCCAGACAGACAACCAAAACCGGAGTTCATGAAAGAACTCAAAAAACTTTGCAGCGATTTAGATGTGAAGAGTTTGCTCATTATGTGCGATGGCGAAGGCAATCTTGGTGATCCTGATGAGGCCGCCCGAACGAAAGCGATTGAGAATCATTACAAATGGATTGATGCTGCTGTTGAACTTGGATGTCATTCCATTCGAGTCAATGCACAGTCAAGTGGTTCCTACGAAGAGCAAATGAAACTTGCCGCAGACGGACTTGCGCGGCTCACTGATCATGCTGCAAAACAAAACATCAATGTCATTGTTGAAAACCACGGCGGTCTCAGTTCTAACGGCGCGTGGCTTGCGGGCGTTATGAAGATGGTAAACAAACCACGATGTGGCACCCTTCCAGATTTTGGAAACTTCATCTTGGACTGGGGCACCCGAGAAATGTACGACCGTTACACAGGCGTTACTGAACTTATGCCGTATGCAAAAGCAGTGAGTGCAAAATCTCATGACTTTGACGGCGATGGTAACGAGATTCATACCAACTATGAAAAAATGATTAGCATCGTGCTTGATGCCGGATATCGGGGTTACATTGGCATTGAATACGAAGGGGGAAATGTTGGTGAGTTTGAAGGCATCATTCGCACAAAAGATTTGCTCGAACGAATTCGAACGCAGCGCGAGGGGCAGTAAACATGAAGGCAGCGGCCGTCCTCTGCGAAGGCGCGCCCGTTGCGCCGAACATTGATGTTGTTGAATGGGAGGCGGTTGAGCCACAACCGCATGAAGTCCTCGTAAAAACAGAAGCATCGTCACTGAACCATTTAGATTTGTGGGTTGGCATTGGCATGCCAGGACTCAATTTGACGTACCCGCGAATCAGCGGCTCAGATGGCTGCGGCATTGTTGAAGCCATTGGCAGTGACGTTGACAGCGATCTGATTGGCAAACGCGTCCTGCTTAACGCTGCAGTGAGTCAACACAACAATCAACCCTTTATTCCAGATGACATTCGAATGATTGGCGAACATGACAATGGTGCAAACGCTGAGTACTTTACGGCACCTTGCGAAAACGTCATTGAAGTTGGCGATGTTGACGCAGTGACTTCATCAGCGTTTGGACTGACGCACTTAACTGCTTGGCGAATGCTCAAGACGAAAGCAAATTTGCAACGTGGACAGACGGTGCTCATTACGGGTATTGGTGGCGGTGTTGCGCTTGCAGCATTGAACATCTGTAACTACTTCGATTGCACAACCATTGTGACTTCTAGGCATGAATGGAAATTGGAGAGGGCTAAGGAACTTGGTGCAACGCACTGCGTGTTAGATGAGGGCGAAGATTGGTCACGCAGTGTTCGCGGTTTGACAGAAAAGCAAGGTGTTCACATTTGTGTTGATTCGATTGGTGGACCGGTGCATCTTCCTTGTATCAAATCTCTTGCTCGTGGCGGCGTTCTTGTGACATGTGGTTGCACTGCTGGTCCAGCACCAAAAACAGACTTGGCTCGCATCTTCTGGAATCAATTGTCTGTGATGGGTTCAACGATGGGCGACATGGATGAGTTTGCTGGCGTGCTGGAATTGCTTAGAAATGGAGTAACGCCGGTGATTGATTCCGTGTTTCCATTTACAGAAGCGCAAGAAGCGTTTGCACGGCTAGAGTCCGGAGAACAGTTCGGCAAAATCGTCATCGACTGGTCTTCATTGCATTAACACTGCGATCAAAAATGAATGCTAGTGAGGACGAGGGTTAGATTGATCTGATTTGGCGTCAGTGTGGCGAAGCAGTTCTAGGAGAACGAAGCAGGCGCGACCCTTAACGGGTCGCCGATGGAGTTCGACGACGAAATGCGAGTCAAAACAAGCCAAATCAGATCAAGATAACCCAAGTCCGAACGAAAAAAAACAACTGCCCCCATCTCCAATGGGGGCAGTTGCGGCTGAGTAATTTTGGCTGTCTTACAAGACAGTAGTTTTTGCCGTCACCGTATCCATCCTTGGACAGGGAGGCAGTTTGCAAGCTAGGCTTTGCCGTGATTAACCGTCAGTTATGCTGTACGACGGTTGAAAAGTGAAAGAACGATGACAAGTGCGATCAAGCCAACGAAGCCGCCAGCTGAGAATTCGCTTACAAGTGCCATCAAGCGTCCGACAACACCGCTGAACCAGCCAGCGCCGTCACCGAAGATGACTTGTACTAATACGCCTACGGCGATGAAGATAAGCATGAGGTCGATAAATCCCCAAGCCCATGATTTAATGGTATCTAGTGCATTTTTCATAAGAAGATCTCCTTAGTTTCCTAACCCAGCCTGTTGTGGCCAATAGCCATCCCTGACAATTTGGACCACAACGCGGGTCCTTGGGATTCACCATTTATCGGCAAATGGTCCAAATTCACCACATTTTGCGCTCAGATTGATTTAAAAAATACCCCCCCAATAACTCGTTAACATGTTGTCCTATATCAACTTACGTATTTTTGAGATTTTGTGATTTTATTGGTCAATTTCTCATCATTTTGATGAAAATGAACTGCAAAATCGCTCTTGAACGAGGGCGTGCACCCCCTCCTCTACAGCATCAATTGGGGCTGTAGAATCAATGACAGCGTACTTTTCTGGCTCATTTTCAGCGAGAGCGAGGAAGCCTTCTCTTACCTTTTTATGGAACGTTTGCCCTTTGAGCTCCATGCGATCTAGCAGCGGATTGAGCCGTCGAGACGCTGTTTCTCCATCCACATCAAAGATAATGGTGAGGTCAGGCCACTTTTCTTGTAATGCGACCTCGCCGACTTGTTCAATCCAGTGAACAGGTAACCCCCCCGCATACCCTTGATAGACGAGCGTAGCGCTGATAAACCGGTCTGCAACGACGATTTCACCTCTTTCAATCGCAGGAATCACTTCCTGCTCCATGAGTTGAGCCCTTGAAGCCATATATAGAAGCATTTCACAAGGTAGTGTCATCTCGACATTCTTCGTTGCGAGCAAAACTTCTCTGATTTGTTCCCCGATGCTTGTACCTCCCGGCTCTCTGACTTCTTTCACAGTGAGCCCTTGCCCCCTGCACCACTCTACAAATCGAGTGATTTGGGTTGATTTCCCTGAACCATCAGGGCCATCAAAGACAATGAATTTGCCTTGAAGTGAAGTTGCACTGAACTGTTGTTCGCCCATGTGATGCACTATCGTGCACCTTGAGCGACTCCGCAAGGGGTGTAAGGGTTTACTATGCCGAATATGCTTGTTGAACTCTACGAAGGGAAGCAGAAGGCGGGTACGTTTGAAGTGAATGTTGAAGCGCAGCCAACAACTGTTGTTGTTGACCCGTCTCAAAACGAGATTTTTTTGAAATGGGATTCGACCTTAGATGACTCAAAGAGAATTCGTGGGTGCATCGTATGCGGGGGCGACTTATATAAGGAACAAATGTTTCCTCAAGTGACTGGCATTGTGATTGTGCTTGCATTCGCAGGCGCTGTTGCAGGCATCCTTGGGCTCGTCACAACTTGGGTGATGCTCATTGCGATGAGCGTTGTCTTGATTTTGGACATCTTGATTTTGTTTGTCGTTAAAACTCGGCTCTCTTGTTACGCTTGCAACGCTCAGTTCAGCCAAACAACCATTGCTCAATATCACAAGCAATGGGATCCAGACAAAGCAGCGCAACTCAAGCGTTTATCAGAAGAGCCAGATTCCAAGGTGCATTGAAAAGTAGAGCGCAATCAGGAAGCAAACGCAAATCGCTGAAAATTTCACTGCTTCTTTGATTGAACATCTAAAAAAGGAAATGATGCCAATCGTAAACAATATGTATTGCATGATTGACATGACGATCACCCGTCCGATTCCGCTTTGTAACTGAATTACACGGAGTGCTTCCGCACATAGCACGATGGCTAAACACCGCGTTGCAGTAAGTATGAGTCCGCCAAACTCTACTCGTTTTCTCCATGCTTCAATTCGCAAAGCAAGCATAAGCAAAAGAGAGAGAACGATGATTCTGCCGCCCTCTCTAAACAGTTCATGTGCTGTTTCCGTGATGCCCACATGACCTGCATCACCATAAAATCCTGTCGAACCAGATAACAGTCCTGAAAGTAACACGCCTGAGCCAATTGCAGCGACTGTGACTGCAAGCCAAATGCCACCTCTATTCGGCGGCGAAATGAACGCTTCAGATTTCTGATTATCTGACATGTTGGTGACCATCAGTGAGTACAGTACCGAAATATGAATGTCCTGCTTATCACAACACTCACATTCCTTACTTTGTTTTCGACTGGATTTTCCAGTGAACCCATTACGCTATCAACTGGCGAAACGCTAAACGTAGACATCATTTCGCAGAATGAACAAGAAATAGTCGTCGAACATGAAATCCTAGGGGTCATGACCCTGCCAATTGAAAATGTGTCTATTCCCCCATCAACAAAACATCAAACTGATGAAGGTGAGGTAAAGCAAGAAAATGAACATGTTGAATCGCAATCACCATGGAGTCACCGAATAACGCTCGGGTTTGGTTATCAACAAAGC
>JAKVBR010000092.1:0-973 GCA_022447165.1 Phycisphaerales bacterium
GATTGTGCATGCAACTTTGCTTAACCATTGGATTGTTCATCTTGACCTGCTTAGGATTCTCAGCACCCGAACTGAATCCAGCACGGCATCAGCCACCTCTCCCCTCTGTAGAACCGGAGGGAAAAGCAGATGCGAGTATTCGTACAGATGTCGGATGGGTTGGACCAAACCAAACATTTCACATCATCGTTCCAATTGAACCCGTCAAAGGATGGCACTTTTATTGGAAGAACCCTGGAGTGAGCGGCGCTCCAACTGAGTTTGATGTGCAAGGCCCAGATGGGTTTACAATTGGCGACACCATGTATCCAAGACCAATTGGATTTCATACTGAAGAAGGCGCAACATATGGATACAAAGAAACCGCGGCGTTTTTTATTCCAATTACTGCACCAAAGCAACTTGCTGAGGGTGAAGCAACATTCA
The DNA here is from genome assembly GCA_022447165.1 of Phycisphaerales bacterium. Taxonomy (GTDB): domain Bacteria; phylum Planctomycetota; class Phycisphaerae; order Phycisphaerales; family SM1A02. The sequence continues at coordinate 427 of JAKVBR010000092.1, forward strand.
CAGTCGACGCGTACTGGCTGGCATGTAAGGATAACTGCGTTCGTGGTACGCAGAAATTAACGCTTTCAGTAAGGACAAGTAGTGAAGAAGGTCCACAACACAAAGACATGACGCTGAGACGTTTTCATGCTGCGCTTCCAAAACCGATTCAATCGCTTGAAGATGCATCCGTCGTGTTTTCAGGAAACGCACTTCATGTCTCGGGCATCACAACCCACACGCCAATTGCATTTTTGGGAGAGAGTGCGAGGGGTGTTACGTATTATCTCGAACATGTTGAATTGAACCGCATGCAAAACGAGTTCCGGCTAACGATTCCCGTCAAACTGAATTTTGATAATGCAGAAAGTGATGTGATAGAGCTAAAGGGTCTTCTGTTAATGGGAAGAAATAAAACAGACCCTTCATACGTCATTAAAAAACAAGTTACAAAATCTGAGTTAAACACGCAGTAAAGAAGGAGCACCTTATGTTTACAACACTATGTTCAACAACAATCATTGCAACAACAATTACAACAAACTCGACAACAAAAACAACAACAACA
>JAKVBR010000092.1:983-6632 GCA_022447165.1 Phycisphaerales bacterium
CAACGCCCATGCACCCAGCAGGACCACAAGGAAGGCAAGAAGAAAAGAAAAAAGAAGTCGCAGAAGTCGGTGAAAAAGCACCCGCGTTTACACTGACTGATCAGCATGGCAAAAAGCATTCGCTGAAAGATTACGAAGAGAAAATTGTCGTCTTGGAATGGTTTAATGAAAAGTGCCCCGTGTGCGAGGGTGTTTGGGACTCTGGGCTCATTGGAACACTCGTTGCCAACTTAGGTGAGCTTGATACAGAAGTTGTGTACCTAGCAGTCAACTCAACTGCGAACCGCGAAGAAAAGGCCGTCCGTGAAAGCGGTGCGGAGTTCATTGAAGAAGCAAAAGTAAACATCCCTATGCTCATGGACTATGACGGCAAAGTCGGAAAAGCATATGGCGCGAAAACAACGCCCCACATGTACGTCATTGACCAAGAAGGCGTGCTTGTTTATCAAGGTGCACTAAGTGATGACCGCCGCGGTAAAGAGGGCAAAGATGCTGAAACACATGTTATGCGTGCAGTGAAACAGGTCATTGCTGGTGATGACGTCAAACCGAACTACGTTCAGCCATGGGGCTGTTCAGTGAAATACAAACGAGATAGCGACGGCAAAGAGGGTGAACGCCGTAGACCACGAGGACCTCGGCGCGGTCCTGGCCGTTAAGTTCGTAACTTAAGTTAAACTCACAGGCATAATGATGTAAGTGAAGTTGTTACCGCTACGAATGAGTCCCGGTTTTTCACTCTTCTTGAGTTCAATCGTAATCTCATCGCTGCCCGCAACCTTCAACGCATCCATGATGTACACAGGGTTAAAACCGATTTCTAATCGTTCGCCTGTGAAGGATGTAATTGGAACTTCGATTTCTGCTTCACCTGTTTCAGGTGCTCTACTTGTAATTTGAAGGGTGTCACCGTCAAAGGCAAGCCGTACGCCTCTTGATTCTTCATTCGTCATGAGGTGCGCGCGACGAATGGCTTTATTCAGAGCGTCCGTTGCAATGGTTGCTTTGCGATCTAGATCTTTAGGGATGACGTCTTCAAATGGTGGGAATGTCCCCTCAACTAAATTACTTGAGAGTGTTGCTGTTGTGCCTTGTTCATGCGAAACATGCACAATGATTTGTCCGCCTTCAACTCGAATGGAAACAGTACCATTGTCATCATGAAGCAATCGCTTCAACAACGTCATTGCCTTTGTAGGGATGATGCATTTCTGCGTGCCTTCGGTTCCATCACACGAACCAGTTGCAATGGCGAGCCGATGACCGTTGGTTGCAACAAGACGGACTTGATTGCCATTACGGTCAAGCAGTACGCCATTGATTGCGTATCTGCTGTGGTCGGTTGCAGCAGCAAAAGTGGATTTCTCCATAATCGCTTTCAGGGCTGCAGCATCCATTGTGAAATCGGGTTCAACTTCACCAAACTCAGGGACATTTGCTGCCTCTGAGATCGGGAAACCAAACACTTTGAAGCGTGAATCAGAAGAGCGGACAACAAGCGCGTTGTCATCACCAACAATCGTTAAAGTGGCGTCATCACAACTCTTAGCGATTTGAGCGAATTTATCAGCTGGGACGAGGGCTTCACCGTCATTTTCAAGATCGACGCGGTCAATTGTTAACGTCAGTGAAATCTCAGTATCTGACGCAGCAAGTTGCATCACGCCATCTTGACCGGTCATTCGCACACACTGTAGTGCTGGCGTAGGGGTTCTTCCAGCGACAACGCCTGTAATGAGGCCCATTGCTTCCACAAGTGCATCTCTGTCACAGCATGCTTTCATATTCATCATTTCCTTTACTGCCATTTGGACTCTCTCTATCTCTTGATTCCTCTTTGGTTTATCAATCTTCCTTGATTACGGTGATGAGTGTACCAAGACATCAAGAGAATCTCATCTTCATTCGGAATTTCCTTGAGTTTTGGCATTGCTTGACATAGTGCTCCATGAGATAATAAGCAACTAAACCATTAGAAATCCACGCTTTTTCGTGGATAAACAATCAATCAGCTCCGCAAAGCACCCCTTGGAAGGATTCTTCATGTCGTTTGAACAAGCTATTCACGCCCGCGCGATTCACCTAGACACCATGTCACTCGAAATGTGTGCAGAATCAGGCAGCGGGCATCCAACTTCTGCAATGAGTATTGGTCACATCGTCTCTGTATTGATGTACCACTCAATGCGATGGCTTCCTGAAAATCCTGAGTATCCAACCGCAGATCGGTTTGTGCTTTCGGAAGGTCACGCAGTTCCAGCGGTATACGCAGCAATGGCTGACATCGGCGCAACTGTTGAATGGAATGGTGAACCAGTGAAACTCAATCGCGAACATCTTGCGACACTCCGCGAAGATGATTCACCACTTGATGGTCACCCAAACCCAAAAGAAGGCGTCGCGTTCTTCGACGCAGCGACCGGCTCACTTGGTCAAGGGCTCTCTGTAGCAGCAGGTCTCGGGCTTGCAGCACGAGCAGACAACACAGGCCGACTCGTCTATTGCTTGATTGGCGACGGTGAAGCGCGCGAAGGTCAAATCACAGAAGCACTTGACTTCATCATGGACCACAACTTAACAAACGTGTTGCCAATCTTTAACTGCAATGCATTTGGACAAGCCGGTGCAGTCAGCGATCAGCAATCTGCGGAAACAATTGCTGCGAAACTCAAAGCATCTGGTTATGAAGTGCGAGTCATTGATGGCCACAATCCAAACGAGATTAAAGAAGCATTTGATGCATTCTCCCAAGGCAATCCAACATCACCAATGGCAGTGGTTGCAAAAACTGTCAAGGGTTGGGGCTCACCGACAATGCAGAACGGTAACTGGCACGGGAAGCCAGCGGGGAAAGATAAAGTCAACGAGATCCTCGCAGAACTTAGACAGACTGCACTTCAACTCACATCTTCACTTACGACAAACACAATCTCGATTCCAGCGCCTCCTGAAGTGACAAGCAGTGCAGCGGATGCACAAACACCAATGACCTTCAGAGAAGCAATGAAAAAGTGGGATCAACTCACAGTGCTTCAATCCGGCAAGATGGCAACACGAAAAGCATACGGCGTTGCACTCCGCGCACTTGGGTACACCAATGGAGACGTTTGGGCGGTTGACGCCGACGTTAGCAACTCAACATTCAGTAACGCATTTGGCGATGATGAAGCACTTGCTGATCGGTTTGTTGAATGCAAAATCGCAGAACAGAACATGTACTCTGTTGGTGCTGGACTAAGCGCTGCAGGAAAGATTCCATTCTGTTCTACATTCTCAAAATTCATTACACGGGGATACGACCAAATTGAAATGGCATTGAACTCTGGAGCAAACATGAAAATTGTTGGCTCACACAGTGGCATTTCTCTTGCGGCAGATGGGCCTAGCCAAATGTCACTGCCAGACATTGCTTGGTTTAGAAGTTTTGGCACCATGACTGACCATCATGGCAATCCTGGTTTCTATGTACTGCAACCAGCAGATGCATGGGCAGCATATGGATTGACAGTTGCCATGGCAGAACACGACGGGTGCTGTTATCTGAGAACATTCAGACCCGATGTGGAAATGATTTACGATGAAAATACCAAGTTCGAATTAGGCGGCATGGAAGTACTGACTCAAGGTCGAGATGTACTTATTGTCTCAGCGGGATACATGATTCACGAATGCAACAAAGCAATCGATGAACTCGACCGCATGGGCGTCGATGCAACGCTACTCGACTTGTACAGCCTTCCGTTTGACGAAGAGCGATTGTTAGATATCGCGAACGAAAATAACGGCAACATATTGGTCGTCGAAGATAACTACGGTGCTTCGATGGGTTCCGCGGTAGCTGATGCATGCACTGCATCAGGTGACGCATTTACAGTTAAACAGTTGCATGTCAGACGTATTCCAAAGTCTGCACGTTCTCCAGAATCAATCTTGAAAATGTGTGGCCTGCATTACACTGACATCACACAGACGGCTGCATCTCTTCTTGGAGTTGCTGCCACATAAGGAAGACAATATGGTTAGTACAAAATTACAAGCATTATTGAACGCTCAAATTACTAACGAATTGGGTGCAGAAATGCAGTATTTAGCAATGTCGTTTTGGTTTGAACGAGAAAACCTTCACGGGATGTCCACTTGGTTTAGAAACCAAGCGATTGAAGAACATGAACACGCGATGAAGATCGTGTCGCTCATGAATGAGTGGGATTTACCCATCGAGTTAAAGAGCCCCCCAGACCCGAAGACAAGTTTTGAAAGCGCCGAAGAAATTTTTGCAGGTGCATTAGAGCACGAGCAAAAAGTGACTACACAAATCAATGACATCTTCAAACTCGCTCGCGAGGAATCAGCATGGCACGTCGAAGTGGCATTCCAGTGGTTCATCACAGAGCAAGTTGAGGAAGAAGTGAACGCTCGCGACAACCTCGCTCGCATTCAACTTGTCAGCAATGATACCGCAGCGCTTATCAACTTCGACAGGCGTCTCGCGTCAGCGGAATAACACGCCTACGTGTTTGGTTCTCATCTATCGATTGCAGGCGGCATGGAGCATGCGCTCATCGATGCCGAGTCGCTGAAGATGGACTGCGTTCAGGTCTTTACAAAGAACCAAAGACAGTGGAATGTGAAACCGCTCACAAGCGAAGAAGAAGACATTTGGCTTACAACGTTAAAGCGACTCGGTTGGTTTAAAACCAACCGAGTCGTTAGCCATAACTCATATCTCATCAACATGGCGTCGCCAGACCCAGCGGCACGGAAGAAGTCCAACACACTTCAACGCATTGAACTTGAACGGTGCGAAGCACTCGCCATTCCATTTTGTGTTGCGCATCCTGGGGCTCGGCTCGGTACGCCCCGCAAGCGAGGAGAACCAAACAAACTTGACGGAAAACCGACAAAAGAAGAAGAACGCGGTCTTGCGAGAATCGTTAAATCGCTTGATTCAATTCACGATTCGCTGAAGGGCTATAAAACGAGAACATGTTTAGAGACGACAGTCGGTTCAGGGACAAATCTTGGTTATGACTTTTCGCACTTGGGCTGGATTAAGGAGAGGGTCAAGGAACCAGAGCGGATTGGGTACTGTTTTGACACGTGCCACGTGATAGCAAGCGGGTATGACATGACGACAGATACAAGGGCTAAAGAGGTGCTCGAAGCATTCGATACCTTTGCAGGTCTTGATGACATCGATGTGTTTCACTTTAATGACTCAATGGGTGAAGTTGGCTCGAGGACCGACAGGCACGCGCACATTGGAGATGGCACATGTGGTTTGTCATGTTTTAGAGCGATTTTGAGAGACAAGCGTTTTGATGATGTTCCCAAAATCCTTGAAACGTCTAAAGAAGAGAATGACAAAGGTGTTCCGATGGACAGGGTGAATATTGCAAAGCTTCGCAGAATGGCGAATACAGCCCGTAAAAGCCGATAGAATCCAATCATCCCGCGATATCACTATGTCCCAATTCCGAATCATTAGCCTCATATTCACGCTTTTTGCAGCGAGTTGCAGTTCAACCCCAAAGGTGACAAGCCCAACTGGCCAAACCCCTCTTAAAGTCCTTGAACTCACCGTTGAAGAAGAGGTTTCGATTGATGCTGCACACATTGCAAGCGAGCACGGCGATTATGAAGAAGCAC
>JAKVBR010000093.1:0-467 GCA_022447165.1 Phycisphaerales bacterium
TGAAGCGTCAATCGTAGGTAGCGAACGAATCTACTCTGGCTCGATACGCAAAGAACCCTTAGAGACAGATACTGTTGAAATCGCTGCCCTTACCTGCCACAAGACGTATACAGGCGGTCTTCGATGGAACGAAAACGGGTTGTGGTTCCCACACGCTGACACAACAGATGCGTTGAAAGCAAAAGAGCCAGACTTACTCTACTTTAGTGGTGATCAAATCTATGAGGGCGATTTAACACCTGCTTGGCAAAAAAGTGAAGAAGCGTACATGCTTGATTACTTATACAAGTGGTATCACTGGTGCTGGGCTTTCCATGATTTGACCCGCAACGCTCCAACAGTGGTTATTCCAGATGACCACGATGTGTATCATGGCAACCTATGGGGAGCGGGCGAACGGGTTAAACGAGCCATCGATGGACTCTCTGCTCAAGACCAAGGCGGGTACAAACATAACCCAGCATTTG
>JAKVBR010000093.1:477-6604 GCA_022447165.1 Phycisphaerales bacterium
CAATGCAGTGCACCGAACACAGACGAGTCACCTTCCAGATCCAGTTGATGCAGCCCCAGATGCTAATGGCAACAGCGTGTATTTCACACGTCTCATCTATGGTGGCTTTGACATTGCAATCATTGGCGATAGACAATTCAAAGAATCGCCAGCAGTCTCTGTCCCTGAAGGCGATGTCTATAACGGTTGGTTTAGGGCTGAAGATTGTAACAGATTCAGATAGAGATGTTCCACTACTTGGAAGTCGTCAAGAAGCATTCATGCGTGTGTGGTCCACAACGAATGTCAAGGACACTTGGCTTAAACTTTTATTCTCCCAGACCCCTTTCATATGTTTACAAACACTCCCAGAGGGGAGCAAAGGCGGCAAGCAACCCGGCCTCAAAATCCATCCTCTCGGCGAAAGTGCATTAAATGATGTTCCTGTTGCGGACGCTGATAGTAATGGATGGCCACAAAGTGCACGGAATCGCGCAGTTGCAATGTTAAAAGACGCAGGCGCACTCCATGTGGCTGGCGACCAACACCTTGGGTATCTCGCCCAATACGCTGTTGATGAACATGGTGATGGAACATTTGTCTTTTGCACACCAGCAATTGCAAATACATGGCCAAGAAGGTGGATGCCACGCGGCAAGGAGATCACTGGGCACCATGTTGATGGATTTGGTAACAAAGTCACGGTGCATGCTGTGGCAAACCCTCATCAGTACCTACAAAAACCCGAAGCCCTGCATGACAGAGCTCCTGGCTGGGGTTACATCATATGTAACCCAGCCACACGCACGGTCACAATAGAAGCATGGCCAAGATTTGCCCCACCGAATGCAGATGATTCAATGCAGTATGAGGGCTGGCCTGTCATTCTTGAAAAGATGGGTATCAACAACTAGGATTGCATTGACTCAAGTTCAGCCCATCGATCATAGAGGGCTTGTACTTCTTGTTGCATCGTTGCAATCTTCATGCAAACATCTGCATGCTCCTGATGTTGGTGTACAGGATTTATTGATTCGAGAATGCGCTCAAGAGATTCTAGCTCAGTTTCTTTAGATGAAATCGTTGACTCCATCTGATTGAACTCCTGTTGTAATTTATAGGTCAACTTTTTTGCTTGAGTTTTTTGGCGCTCTTTGATTACTTTAGTAATGCTCTTATCTTCTTCAACATGTTTTGAGTTAAAGTAGAGTTTTTCATAATCTTCTTGTTCTTTTGCATTTCCTTTACCGTCTAATTCAATAAAAGTAGTCGCCACACGCTCTAACAAAAACCGGTCATGCGTTATTAACACAACCGCACCTTGAAACTCAAGAATTGTTTCTTCTAGAACTTGGAGCGTTGGAATATCCAAATCATTTGTCGGCTCATCTAAAAATAATACATCAGCCGGTTGAAGCATAAGCCGAGCAATGCAAACTCTTGCTTGTTCACCACCTGAAAGAGATCCCACTAAAGTCTTTAACTGGCTCTTGGAAAAGAGGAAGCGGTCAGCCCATCCTGAAACATGGATTCTACTTCCACGATAATCAACCATTTCACCAATTGGGCACAATGCTTCTTCAAGGGTGATTTTTGGGTCTACTGTTTCTCGCTCTTGGCTCGAATAGATAATCTTTAAATTATCTGCCCACTTCACACTTCCTTCGTCAGGCTCAAGCGCTTTACCTAGCACTCTAAGAAGCGTAGTTTTACCAGAGCCATTTGAGCCAACAATACCACATCTTTTTCCAGGTGTAAGTTCAATATCTAAATTTTGAAACAGTTGCTTCCCACCGAGTTGTTTGGAAATGTTAAACCCCGCAATCAATCGATTTGTCTTACGGCCAACAGAGTCAAACTCAATTGAAGCAGTTCGTGATTTTGATTCATTTCTGAGAGATAACGAACGGAGTTCGGCTCTTCTTGACGCAGCATCTTGAACTTGCGTTTTATTTCTCGTCTGCCTACCTTGAATGCCTTGCCTTAACCATGCTGTGTCTCTTCTCACTTTATTTGCAAGTGCTGACTGCATCGCCTCCTGTGAAAGCAAAAATGCTTCTTTTCTTCTAACAAACTCTGAATAATTGCCCGCGACCTCAAAGAATCCATCAGGATAGGTTGATGCAAGTTCTAAGATTCTCGAAGCGCAGTTTTCTAAGAAACTTCGGTCGTGTGTTACAAAAATGAATGCAATAGGGGTTTTGTTGATGTAATTTTCAAGCCAAATCATCGCTTCTACATCTAAATGGTTAGTTGGTTCATCAAGGAGTATGATGTCAGCATTCTTTGCAATACCAATAGCAAGAGAAACTCTCTTGCGCCAACCGCCTGATAACTCCCCTATTGGTTGATTAAACTGCTCAAACCCAAGTTTAGAAAGCGCTCTCTTAGCATCACTTTCTTCAAAGTCTGAATCCGCTTGGAGAACAATCTCTAGAGGAGTTTGGTTTCTATTAAAGTCATCCTGTTGCGGCACATAATAAATTCGTTTTCCTTTACGAAGTAGCACGTCCCCTTCATCCGCTAACTCTTCTCCAGAAAGAATTTTTAGCAATGTCGATTTGCCAGAACCATTTGGACCAATGATGCCTAGTTTTTCTTGATCATGCACATGCAGCGATACATCACTAAACAAAAATCTTGACGAATAGGACTTAGAGATAGAATGTGCTGACAGCAAGTTACCCATAACGCATCATTTTAATCTCCCTTAACCCTGTTTGCTCACTCTCGTGTATCCTGCGTATCTATGAGTCAGATGTCAGGGCAAATGCTTGCCCAAAAAGCCAGCAAACTTCATTCATCCGGCAAATATGCACAAGCCGAGAAAATCTACAAGAAGTTACTCAAAGCGAATCCTAACGACTTGACCATTATTAGAGTCCTAGGCATGCTAGAGAGAGATCGCAAGAACCTTGCTGCAGCGCTTCATTGGTTTGAGTTAGCGAAGCAGTTGTCAGGTAATCATCCAACTTTTCTTGCTGAGATCGCACTCACAAAACTCAATCAAGGCAAACTCGCTGAATCATATACACTCGCTACAGAAGCAAATGAAGCGAACCCTGAGGATTTGGATATCGCAACCTTCTACGCCAAAGTTTGTCTCGCTTATGGATACGCCTCAAAAGCAATGAAAGTCTTAGAAGCGGCTATTGATTCCAACCCTACCCACCATGAAGCGATTAAGTTAATCTCAACTGCTGCTGTGCAGTCAGGCATCATCCCTGTCCCACTTGATCGCATACAACAATTCATTCGATTGAGACCAAATGATGCGACTGCACATACGACTCTTGGCATAGCCCACCGTTTAAACGGCAATCAAGAACTTGCTATTGAATCTCTGGACCGAGCGCTATCGATAGATCCAAAAAATCAAGAAGCACTGGCATCTAAAGCCGAAGTGCTCATCTCACTAGGACGCCCAACAGAAGCAATTAAGTTACTTGAAGGAGCTGACCATGAAAACTCTGCTGCACTATCCCTAGCGCTTTCTAGGGGACACCGTGTTCAAGGTGATTACCAAAGTGCTATTGGCGGTATCAAAAAGTTAAACACTAAGAAATTATCCCCCAATCACCAGCAAAGCATTCTTAAAGAACACGGCAGATTGTTAGACCAGACGGAATACTATGACGAAGCTTGGAAGCGCTGGACAGAGGCAAATGGGCTAAGACCAAAACCGTACGATGTCAAAAAACATCAAACACAAGTTCAAACCATTATTGATACTCCATGCAAAAAGTATGAACAGTCATCCTCGTCTAAACCAATTTTCATCATTGGAATGTACCGAAGCGGAACGACGCTCCTAGAACAAATTCTAAGTTCACATACACAAATAGACGCTAAAGGCGAAGTTGATTTGTTCTTACGATTTGTGAGTGAATTGGGATATCCTGATTGCTGTTCAGAGCCCAGTTCAGATTGGGCTTCACGATATCTTGATCGCACTTCCTCAACCGCACGATTCACGACGGACAAGATGCCCATGAATTACTTGCATGTAGGCCTAATCAAGTCAGTGTTCCCAAACTCTACAATTATTCATACTACGCGTAATCCATTAGACACCTTCGTGTCGTGCTACTCAAACTCCTTCGCCTCAACGCATAGTTATACTCAAGACATCAACGAGTTTAAATTGGTTTACAAAGAGTACCAAAGGATTATGGCACACTGGAATAACATTTTCGACGATATCATCGAAGTTCCTTATGAAGCATTAGCAGCTGACTTTGAAGACACACTCAATCGTGTACTTCAGCACCTAGAGTTACAACTCGAAGAAGAGTGCATTCGATTCTTTGAGAATAAACGAATCCCGCAGACGCCATCAATTGATCAAGTTCGCAAACCAATTTACACCTCCTCTGTGGGCAGATGGAAGAACTACGCAAAATACTTAAGCGACCTTAATGACCTCCAATAATCGTCTTTATGATGACACTGTTGTCGCACCCGCAACAAAGCGCCGCAAGCAAATGCTCTTCAGTAACGCCTTGTAATTGTTGATGCTCAGTGTCAATCACAACAAAATCAGCAAGTTTTCCTGTTTCTATTGAACCCGCTTTAACGCCAAGGGTTCTTGCTCCATTTTTTGTGGCGATATCAACTAAGTAAGATGCCATGTCACCTTCACTGTTGATACAAACTCCTCGCTCTTGCCTATACAGTCGCTGTACGTACTCTAACAATCGCATCTCTTCCAACATTGAAATTCGAGCGTTAGAGTCTGTACCTAATGAGATCACACCTTCACTTCGTACAATTCTTGGGACGTCACATATGCCGTCTGCTAAATTTGCTTCAGTCAAAGGGCATATACAGACATTTCCTCCGCGAGTAAGCCATTCTTCCATATCTGCTTCTGCAGTATGTGTGCAATGCACCGCTGTGACTAATGGTGAAATCTCGATCTCATCACATAGAAAACGCATTGGTGTTTTAGAATACGCATCAAGGGACTGCTGAATCTCTTTTTGCTGTTCTTCGACATGCAGATGGAGGGGTAAGCCCATGTGATATGCCAAATCAGCAATTTGCGTAATGGCTTCTTGCTCAACTGCTCTGATTGAATGTGCTACAAGACCTAACGAGCAGAGTTCCGACTCACTAATCCTAGTCGAGATTGTTTCGATTTGTGTTTTCCACTTGTCAAAATCTTGAGTATTGAACCGCTTCTGTTCTTCAGATAAAGGCATGCCTATTCCTGCATGTTGATAAGATGCGTGGAGAAGGACTAAACGAATGCCAACTTCTTTTGCTGCTTCAATAACGATGTCATCAAATGCATAGTCAAATTGCTCTTCGTGATGAAGATAATGAAACTCGCCAACCGTAGTAATGCCCGCGTTTCGCATTTCTTGAAATGCACTTAAGCACCAACTTTTAAAAGATGTTGAGGCGACCTCGTTTACTAGTCGGTACATTTCTTCACGCCAACCCCAGAAAGAATTTGCACCCGCTGGAAACGCCTCTCCTCTTCCTCTTAACCCTCGCTGAAACGCATGGCTATGAGCATTGACAAATCCTGGCAAGTAAAGACCTTTGTCAGAATTATCGCCTTCCCCGATTTCTACTATGAAGCCATTCTCTACGACGACCCGCTTGCCACGCTGAAGTGTGTTGTTGAGATAACAGAGTTCTGGATTGAATGTTTGCATCAACAACTTTCCATCACAACTTGATTGATGACTTCAGCGCATTGATACACTTCTTCAATCGGAACAAACTCGTTCGGCTTATGGGCGATTGCAATATCGCCAGGACCAAACAATACACATTCAAAACCCATTCTTGAAAGATATCCCCCATCTGAGCCATATGACACGCCATGCGACTCTTCTTGCCCAGCGATAGAAGATAACATGGCATTGATTGGCGCTTCAGAACAGGTCAACATTGTTGGATTATCACTCAACTCTGTAAACTTCCAGGGTAATGCACAATGCTCTTTGATAATTGACTCTATTTTGCCAATAACAGTATGTTTATCTTGATCTGGCAATAGGCGCAATCCCATCGATATCTCGCAATGATCTGGAACAACATTGATTGCAGTTCCAGAGTTGATTTTTGAAACAGTAAGAATAGGAAACGACAACAACTTTGGGAAAAAATCGCAACAAGGCGTTCTTACATCTTT
>JAKVBR010000094.1 GCA_022447165.1 Phycisphaerales bacterium
AGGTGTGAAAACGCACGCTAATTGCTGGGATATATTGGGGGTTGTGATACACTATAATGCCGTATCTAATTGATGCTGAATCTCATGGAAGACGAGAAAAACATGCCTAGTGATACAAAAAAGCGGATTGATGAAGTTGAACTTTTGAAAGACATGCCAGATAGTGGCACGCTGTTAAGTTCATCGAATACTGCTGCTGAAGATACCGAACTCTTGAAGGAAACCTTCAACGAGAAATACAAGTGGGGTTTTGTCACAGACATTGAAGCAGACTCCGCGCCTCCCGGCCTAGATGAGTCAACAATTGCGTTTATCTCTGCGAAAAAGGAAGAGCCAGAGTGGCTTCTTGAGTGGCGATTGAAAGCATACCGACACTGGCTCACCATGGAAGAACCAGAGTGGGCGCACCTCAATTACGAAAAACCAAACTACGACGAAATCATTTTTTACTCCGCACCGAAATCACTTGAGGATGCGCCAAAATCACTTGATGAAGTCGACCCTAAACTTTTAGAAACATATGAGAAACTTGGCATTCCGCTACACGAGCGAGCTGCACTTGCAGGCGTCGCAGTGGACGCAGTGTTTGACTCCGTAAGCGTCGGCACAACATTCCAAGATAAACTGGCTGAACTTGGCATTATCTTTTGCCCGATTTCAGAAGCGGTTCATAAACATCCTGAAATCGTCAAGAAGTATCTCGGCACGATTGTTCCCTACTCTGATAACTACTACTCAACCTTGAACAGCGCAGTTTTCACAGACGGTTCGTTTGTGTACGTGCCAAAGGGCGTCAAGTGCCCGATGGACTTGTCGACATACTTCCGCATCAATGCGAAATCGACTGGTCAGTTTGAACGAACACTCATCATTGCTGAAGAAGGTGCGAGCGTTTCGTACTTAGAGGGCTGCACTGCTCCGATGCGTGATGAAAATCAGTTGCACGCAGCAGTCGTTGAACTCATTGCACTTGATGATGCCGACATTAAATACTCCACCGTTCAGAACTGGTACCCAGGCGATGAAAATGGCGTGGGTGGTATTTACAACTTCGTGACAAAGCGCGGCAAGTGCCAAGGCAACAACTCTCGCATCACATGGACGCAAGTTGAAACGGGTTCTGCCGTCACTTGGAAGTATCCATCATGCGTTCTTCTAGGTGACAACTCAGTCGGTGAGTTTTACTCGGTTGCGCTGACGAACAATTATCAGCAAGCAGACACCGGAACGAAGATGATTCACATTGGCAAGAACACAAAGTCAACCATTGTGAGTAAAGGCATCAGTGCTGGGCACGGCCAAAACATTTACCGCGGACTTGTTCGCATGCAAAAAGGTGCAGAGAACGCGCGAAACTACACACAGTGTGACTCCATGCTGATGGGCGATGAATGTGGCGCGCATACATTCCCATACATTGAAGTGTTAAACAAAACAGCGAAAGCAGAACACGAGGCGTCAACATCAAAAATTGGTGAAGACCAACTCTTCTATTGCAATCAACGTGGCATCTCAACTGAAGATTCCATCAACATGATTGTCAACGGATTCTGTAAGGAAGTATTTAGAGAATTACCAATGGAGTTTGCGGTCGAAGCGCGACGACTCCTTGAAGTTAGCTTGGAAGCGAGCGTAGGATAAAAGGCAAAACAATGACAACGCCATTACTTGAAATCAAAAACTTACACGCCTCAGTTGAAGGCAATGAAATCCTTAAAGGCGTTTCATTAACCGTCAATGAGGGGGAAGTGCACTCCATCATGGGACCAAACGGCTCTGGCAAAAGTACGCTTGCATGCGTACTTGCTGGGCACGAGGCATATGAAGTCACTGAAGGTGAAATGTACTTTATGGGTCAGGATTTAACTGAACTTGATGCTGACCAACGCGCGTGTGCGGGCGTTTTTCTTGCGTTCCAATATCCTGTCGAAATCCCTGGCGTTTCAACGAAGTTCTTTTTGAAGGCGGCAGTCAATGCGATGCGTAAATACCGCGGTGAAGATGAACTTGATGCGATGGACTTCCTTGATCTTGTTGAAGAGAAAGCAGAGTCAGTGAGTTTGAATACAGACCTGCTCGACCGAGGCGTGAATGAAGGATTCTCTGGTGGCGAAAAGAAGCGCGCTGAGATTTTCCAAATGGCGATGCTCGACCCGAAACTGTGCGTGCTCGATGAGACTGATTCCGGTCTTGACATTGACGCACTTAAAATCGTATCTGATGGTGTAAATAAACTTCGTGATGCTGGTCGCGGGTTCGTCGTGATTACACACTACCAGCGATTACTTGACCACATCGTTCCTGACTTTGTCCACGTATTAATGGATGGCAAAATCATCAAGAGCGGTGGCAAGGAACTTGCCCTTGAACTTGAAGCGGGCGGCTACGTTGCGTTTGAAAACTGCGGAACTGAGTGCTGCTGCGGATGACCACAATGACTTTCAACAACACCTGTTTTGAAAAACTTCACAAGAGTGAAGCATGGATGTACACGAATGTGTCAGCGCTCGCAAAAACTGAGTTTGCGTTCGCGACGACATTCGTCGATGAATCGATTATCCGCGAGTACGACATTGCACCAGCAAATCCACTCATCGTGCTTATCAATGGCAAACTGCACGAAGAAGCGTCCCGATTATGTGATGGCGTCACTGTGAATGCAAATCATGCACTTCAGGGTTCGGTCGCATCACGCGGCGATAGCGAAATTCCAAGCGTTGAATGCGATACCATCACAATTGAAAACGCTGGCAAACAGACGATTCACATTTTGCAGTTTGTCTCAGGCGAGTGCCCGACTGCCGCAAGTGGACGCGTGCTTATTCATGCAAGCGATCACGAGGAAGTGTCGGTTGCGGAAACGCATGTGTGTTTAGGTGAAGAAACACACCTCTTTATGCCACTCACTGAAATTGTGGCTGGCAAAGAAGCAAAAGTCACGCTCGTTCGCGCGATTCGCGGCTCAAAAACTGCGTATCAACTTGGCCAACTGCATGTGTGCCAAGAAGATTCGAGCAACGTCCAAACACACACGATTACACTTGCAGGCAAGTGTTCGCGTCATGAGGTGTTTGCATATCTTGATGGTGAACACATTGAATCAAACTTTGATGGCATGTACATGCTTGGCGACAACCAACATGTCGACAATCACCTTCGCGTGGAGCATAACAAACCGCGTTGCAATAGCCGCGAGTTTTACAAGGGCATTCTTGATGGAAACGCGAAGTCAGTCTTTACAGGCCGCATCTATGTCGAAGAGGGTGCAGTTGAGACGGATGCAATGCAGACGAATCAAAACATCGTTCTTTCAGATGATGCGAATGCGATTTCAAGACCGCAACTTGAAATTTACAACGATGATGTTGCGTGCACGCATGGTGCAACCACTGGCGAAATCGATGAAGAGGCGAAACTCTACTTGCGTTCGCGCGGCATTCCTGCGGATTCTGCTGAAACATTGCTCATGTATGCATTCTTAAACGAAAGTTTGGAAGACCTTGCTGACGATGAATTCCGAAGAGCACTCACAGGCGAGCTGCTTTCCACCATGCCAGGTGGCGACTTCATCAGGACGCTGTAAATGACGCAAACAACACGAATCGCAGATGCATTTCCTGCATTGAACCAGACAGTGGGCGACAAACCGCTTGTCTATCTTGATTCTGCAGCGACGACGCAAAAACCAACTTGCGTCATTGATGCTGTGCATTCGTATTATGAACACGACAACGCAAATATTCACCGCGGCGTGCACCAACTCTCGATGCGTGCAACTAAGGGTTATGAAGGCGCTCGGGCAAAACTTGCAGCGCTTCTTGGGGCAAGCAAGGATGAGATTGTGTTTGTCAGAGGCGCGACTGAAGCAATCAACTTGGTTGCGCAGGCGTGGGGACGACCGCGACTTGGGGCTGGTGATGAAATTCTCATTACCGAAATGGAGCACCATTCAAACATCGTTCCATGGCAACTCTTGTGCGAACAAACTGGCGCAGCTCTTAAAGTCGCGAAGGTGAATGACGATGGTTCGCTTAATGTTGATTCGTTTAAGGAACTGCTTGGCGAAGATACAGCGATTGCGGCGTTTACCCATGTCTCAAATGCAATTGGTTCAATCAACCAGGTGAAGGAATTGTGCACGCTTGCCAAAGCAGCGGGCGCGGTAACTGTGGTGGACGGGGCGCAGGCAACTGGTCACATGCACGTTGATGTGCAGGACATCGGTTGTGATTTTTACGCGACATCTGGACACAAAATGTTTGGCCCAACAGGCATAGGATGTTTGTTTGGTCGAAGTGAACTGCTTGAGGAGATGGAGCCCTACCAAGGTGGTGGTGACATGATTCTTTCAGTGTCGTTTGAAGAAACGACATGGAACAAGGTGCCCTTCAAGTTTGAGGCGGGTACACCAAACATTGCTGGTGCGATTGGTTTAAGTGCTGCCTGCGATTACATCACCGAGATTGGGTACGACACCATTCATGACATTGAAATGGAACTGCTTTCGTATGGCACGAAGGTGCTTAGCGAGATTGATGGCGCCACGCTTGTAGGGACTGCCAAGCAAAAATGCGCGATTCTTGCGTTCACTGTTGATGGCGTTCACCCGCACGATGTCGGAACGATTTGTGACCATGAGGGTGTTGCGATTCGCACAGGAAATCACTGCGCAGAACCGCTGATGCACCGGTTTGGATTAAGTGCGACGTGTAGGGCTTCGCTTTCTGTGTATAACACGGCGAGCGACATCGACGCGCTTGCAACTGCCCTTCGCAAAGCGATTACAATGCTCGCATGAGCGATTTGCGCGAACTCTATTTAGAAATGGTCACAGACCATGCGAAGAACCCAAGGCACCGCGGGAAGGCAGAGCCGTGCGATTGCATTGGCACGGGTAACAACCCCCTTTGCGGTGATAAACTCGTCGTGACTGTGCACCTCGATGGTGACACGATTGAAGATGTTAAGTTTGACGGAGAAGGATGCGCGATTTCGGTTGCATCCGCTGATTTGATGGCGGAAGTGCTGAGTGGCAAAAGCGTCGATGACGCAAAAGAACTGTTCAGTGGGTTTCATGAGTTGGTGGCTGGCGAAGGAACACCGGAAGTGCCAAAGAAGTTAGCGGTGTTTTCTGGTGTTCGCGAGTTTCCGATGCGGGTTAAATGCGCAACGCTTGCATGGCACACTGTGATTGCAGCCCTCAATGGTTCAGAGGAAGTGACAACGGAATGAGCGAGTTAAACGACGGCATCATTGCAGCGATTAAGAAGGTGAAAGATCCTGAACTGCCCATCAACATTTATGATTTGGGATTGATTCGCAAGATTGACATTGATGATGGCATCGTGCATATAGATATGACGCTCACGACGCCGAACTGCCCTGTTGCGGATTTGATGCCAAGTCAGGTGTTCGATGAGGTTTCGAAAGTGGATGGCGTGAAAAGTGTTCGCGTTGAGTTGGTGTGGGACCCCGCGTGGTCGGTTGCGGATTTAACAAAGCGTGGCAAGGCCGCCCTTGAATTGATGGATATCGACATCAACCACATGCTCAGCAAGATTCATGACAACACGACTGGGCTGACCATCGATCAAAACAAAACTGACTAGGGGCAATAACCAAATGCGCCGATGACTCGAAGTAGGTCCGTCATTTTGACGCGGTGATCTTCGTTGATATCTTCGTCGCACGTTTCTGGGCAAGCATCTAGACATCGTTCGTCTTCACCGCGAAACAAACCACCTCCTTCATAACACGCGACCGATTCTGTTTGCACGCACGTTTCACCAATACAGCAAGCGCCGAAGTCGCTGTTTGTGTCGCGAATCGTAATCATCTCGCCTGTTTTGTAGCCAATTGAATCGTCTGCAAAGATGCATGCTGAATTTCTTTTCTTGCAAATTGCTCGTATCATGGGGCGATGGAAACGCTGAAAATCGCTGCATGGTCAGGACCGCGAAACATATCGACTGCGATGATGCGGTCGTGGGAAAATAGAAATGATACGTGCGTCATTGATGAACCGCTGTATGCGCATTATCTTCGCGAAACTGGGCTTGACCATCCGGGTCGAAATGAGGTGCTTGAGCATCATGATGCGAACTGGGAAAGCGTCGTCGAACAACTTGTTGGACCGTGTGATGATTCGGTGTTTTACCAAAAGCACATGACGCATCATTTGCTACCGAATGTTTCGCGCGATTGGCTTTGCGATGTCGAACATTTGTTTTTGATACGAGAACCACGGGAGATGCTGACGAGTTTGATGAAGCAGATTCCTCATCCTACTTTAGAAGACACCGGTCTTCCGCAACAAGTTGAACTGCTTGGTGAACTGCAAGCAATTGGGAAAACACCGCTCGTGTTAGACAGTAAAGACGTTTTACAACATCCTGAAGCAATGCTTTCCTTGACGTGCGACAAACTTGGCATTGCGTTTGATGATGCCATGCTCAGTTGGCCAACTGGATCTCGTGAAAGTGACGGCGTGTGGGCGCCGCATTGGTACGCATCAGTTGAGCAATCGACTTGCTTTGTGAAATGGAAACCAAAAGAAGAGTTGGTGCCTGCGCATCTTGAAGCGCTTTG
>JAKVBR010000095.1 GCA_022447165.1 Phycisphaerales bacterium
GAAGTTTCTCTCGTTGGAATTCAAGAAATTCTTCGAGTGAAACACCAGACTCAAGTTCTAGGTTTACCCTTGCGAGTGTTTGGCTTCCACCCTGCGCTGATGCAAGATCATCTCTGAGTTGATTGATGAGGGAGAAAATGCCATACGACTGTTCTTTCGTCAGTCGACTACTTGCTTCTGAGAGGAGCAAGTCTGTAATGACGAGTTCATATAAACGGCCTGAATACAATGTAGAGCCCATTGATTCATGCTCCTGAAATAGTGCGTTTCGAACCTCTTCAGCAAATTGAGAACGGCTCATCTTTTTTGATGCTGCAGCCAGTTGATCAGAAATTGGTTCTAAAACTGCATTGGCATAAATTGGCCTGCCATTCACTTGACCAACGAGTGCTTCGACAGTCAACGGTACGCCAACTGCGGTTGGCATGAATGTGTCAGAAATAACATCTTCAGTGACCTCTTGGGATTCAATCACTGGTTCAACAACGTCCTCTTCTATGGATGCAATTGCTTCCTCTTGTGTTTGAGATATCGCATGCTCTGGCTCAATCACTTCTTCAACAGCATCTGTTGAAAAGTCACTTATGTTCACGACTGTTCTTTGCTCGTGGAATGGTTGAAATTGTGAAGCACAACCAGCGACAGAGAGCAGTGTAAGCGTCATGAGGGTACGATGCATGTATGGCATTGTATGATGAACTTTCGGTATACTGTGCGATTACGACTTTTCTCTTACCTATTTTTGGAGCCATTTAATGTCAGAAGAAGCTAAAATCCAAGTTGATTCAGATTGGAAAGCACAAGCTCAAGCCGAGAAGGAAAAGCTTGTTGAAGCAGAACAAAAAGCTGAAGCCAAAGCAGAAGAGCGAAAACTCCCTGAGGCGGACTTCAAAGGTCTCATGGGCATTCTGGCATCCCAAGCATTGCTTGGACTTGGCATGCAACAGGACCCTTCTGGTAAAGGCGTCATGGTCGACTTAGAAGGCGCCAAGTACACCATCGACATGCTTGCAATGCTTGAGGAAAAAACTGCTGGCAACATCAGCGAAGAAGAAGCTACTGAACTCAAGCAATTGATTCAAGAACTTCAAGCAAGATTCGTTCAGATTGCTCAACTCGTTGCAGCACAAATGCAGCAAGGCGGAGTCTCGGAATCAAGTCAAGAAGAAAGCCCCGCAAGTGGAATTATCGATCCAACTGCGAGCTAGAGAAGCCAAACTGAAACTAATCTCACTGCGATCACTGCGAGCAAAACAAATTGCAGAATGAACAGGAATGGGGGGAGTCGTTTGACCCAAGCAATTGGCATCAAGAATGCCCAAGTCAATAAGAAACGGTCAAAGACAAACCCCCTTGTAAAGAGATAAAGGCCACATCCAAGCGCAAGTGCTAAAACAGTTAGTTCGCAAGCGAAAGATTCGCCTTCAGTTATTGTCAGTTTCCAGAGCCCAAACAACCCTGAACAACCAAGCCCTGCGCACAGTGCAAGGATAAGGTGCTGAGTGAACTCATGAGACGAGCACAGAAGTGCGGCAGTTGCAAGGATGCCTTGAAAACGCTCATTAGGTACATCATAATCAATCACATCTGGAATAAACAAATCTGGCTGGGCGATGACCATCAAAACAAATCCAAATCCAAATGCGAGGATGAGCCCTGCTTTTTGTTGCAACGTTCGCCACGCTTCAATTGCAAAAATTCCTGTCAACGGCAGTAGCGCCGCTAGCAAATATGCCGTGCCTTGTAATCGGAATCCTAGGCCGTGTAGAGATTGGTATTCAGGACTCACAAGACCGCCCCACCGCATCCAAAGCGGAATGCGAAGAAGTCCTGCAACTAGCGTAATACACCACCACGGACAACTACGGAAACCCTCTTTTGAAAATGAGTGAAGACATATTGCACCTGCAACGGCAACGACATGAATTCGGCTGTGCAACGCAACGCATAACGCAATGCCGTAACAAAGCATCCCTAACCATTTGCTTTCTTGCCCGCTTTGCGAAGTGCCAACGTAATAGCCATATACTGCAGCAAGAGAAAAGAAAACAAAGGAAATTTCGCCCATTACGATTTCACTAAAGACAATGCTGTATGGCAAGAGTAACCATCCTAGAGCAACGAGCACTAAGTATTTTGTCGAACAATGTTCACGCACCGCAATAAGCAACAGGACAAAAAGCGATGCTATTGAAGCAAACACACTCACAAGTCGCAGATCATTTAACGTCCCTCCAAACATCTTGCCAAGAAATGCATAAGGCCAAATCAATGATGGACCCTTTGTTTCTTCATAATCAATGGAAGTTTCTACCGACCAGCCCTGTTTAATCAGATTGAACATTGGCACAGTGATGTACTGCTCATCAAACACCACATCTTTTTCTAGTATTGAAGAACCGAATCGCAACCCTAACAGGACTGCTCCAAACGCGAACGTCAACAAGATAACGACTTTCAATTTATGCATGCCGTGAACTCAACACATTGATGTATGAATCATGCGGGCAGCGATTAAGCAGTTCTGCATCAGTCACTTGTTCTTTCAATCCAGTCACATCATCAATAATGGTTGAGGAAAAACCTAGTGATTGCAAGAAATCTAGGACCGCTTCAGCAGTTGTGCCAAACGCCTCGAGTTGCGATGGCGAGAGTTCCCAAATCACGACGATCTTTGGGTTTTCTTGAAGAACTCGTCGCATGCCTTCAAAAGCAGCGCCTTCGGCACCCTGCACATCCATTTTAATGACATCAACCCGTTCGCTCTTACCAAAATAAGAGTCGAGTGATACACATTGAATATCAATTCCTTTTCTTCCACTCGTTGGATAAACTTGATGGTCTCCAGTGTTAAACGCTGATGTGTACAACGTTAAAGGTTCATTGCAGTTAGAAACAGCTGCGTTTTCAACACTGATTCCTTCAGTAGCACCATTGGCCTCAACATTCTTCAAGAGTAAGGCAAAGTTGTCAGGATGTGGCTCAAACGCAATAACACGGCCTAAATCTCCAACCCATTTCATTGCTGGAACTGAAAAGAGTCCAACATGCGCACCAATATCAACAAACACTGAACCCTCTTTGAGATACTCTAGAATTGTTGCAGTTGTAAGCGGTTCGTACTCACCGGTTGAATCAAGTTCTAAGGTCACTCCAAAATCACCTTTTGGTAGTTCAAACTGGCACCCGCAACGTGTGAATGTAGTCTTCTGTATGAACGCTAGCAATTTGACTGCAATAACGCGAATAGGCGGACAACATTCGAACACCCGCCTCACAGCGGGAGCAAGAGAACGTCTAAGTTTTCCAAAAGTAATCATAACACTCTGTTGAAGTATCCAATATCGGCCTTTTACGCATCTTGCATGAGGAGGTCGCCAATGACCATATCTGCAATGGCTCTTCCTTTTTTCGTCAAAGCAAGTGAATCATTTACCCATGCGAGCAAGCCTTCATTTAAATATTTTTGAATCACGTCCTCTCTCCAATGATCATTTGATTGCTGAATCACTCGCTCAACTGTATCTCTTGGCATGCCACGGTTTAGTCGGAGTCCTAGCATGCAAACCTCGCCCATCTGTCTATCTAAAGACAACTGTTCAACATCTAGTACGGGCGGAAGTGGATTTTGTTTGAAGTAATCTCGAAGACGGGGCACATTCCTCCATCTGAGACCTTTAATGTGGCCAGATGCAGAAGGACCACAAGCCCACCAAGACCTGTTTTCCCAGTACATCACATTGTGTTTACATTCAAAACCCTCTCTAGCAAAATTGCTGATTTCGTACTGCCTGTACCCTGCTGACCGTAACGTATCTATGACATAGCCAAACATTTCTGCTTCTAACTCGTGCGTTGCTCTCTCTACTTCACCTTTACGGAGTTTAGTAAGCAAGGGAGTATTGGGTTCATACGTTAATGCATAACAACTGAGATGCTCTGGTTGGATATTAATGAGTTGTTCTACATCTACTTCGAGCATCTTCATGGTTTGTGTAGGAATTGCGTAAATCAAATCTAAGTTAATGTTTCCAATCCCAGCTTCTCGCAACAATGACACAGAACGCAGAACATTTTCTGGATCATGCCATCGCTCTAACTCTTTAAGCAAATTCGGATGGAATGATTGAGCACCTAAACTCACTCGATTCACACCAGAAGCAGCAAGAAGTTTCGCTTTTGATTCACTGACGGTTTCAGGGTTTGCTTCGACGGTCCATTCAACTAAAGAAGTCATCGGAACAACATTCTTGATGGTTGATAACACGCGCTCTAGAAGGGAATATTCAAGTAATGTTGGTGTCCCGCCACCAACGAAGATCGAATCTATCGCTTCAAGATGAGGCCCAACTGCCTGCAACTCATTCACTAACGCTTCAGTAAAACGCTTATGTTCATGATCCGCATTTGCGATGCTGAAAAAATCACAATAATGACACTTGTGAAAACAGAATGGAATGTGGATATAGAGCCCACTCGCTCTTTTTGCTAAGTTTATCCAAGTGTTTTCTGTGTTTTCTAGACCACCCAACTCCGAACTATCATTCGGAGTGGTACACTGAGTGAGGGAAATCGGGTGTTTGTCTGCCATAGTGGTTGAGACAATATTGTAAGTCGCTTCGAAGGGTTTTCATGAGCATTCAACTCGTCATGTCAACAAAAGATGGTTCAAGCAGAGCTTTTGATATCTCTGAACAACGAACGACCATCGGAAGCAAACGCTCTTGCGATTTACATGTTGCAATCCCGACAGTCGCCCCACTGCACTGTGAAATCACCATCAATGGCGATGTTGTCAACTTACTCAACAGCTCTCCAGAATCTGAGACCCGTCTCAATGACGTCATCGTTCAATCTGCCCCCCTCAAGAATGAAGACAAGGTCCGCATCGGCCCAGTCGAGTTCACTGTGAGCATTACTGATGAAGAGACAGTCATCAGAAGGTGCTGAGTCTGCTAAAATAGGGCAATGACCAAATCACAAAATACGGCCGTCGTTGGGCTCCAATGGGGCGATGAGGGCAAAGGCAAAATTGTCGATATTCTTACTGCTAAGCATGATGTCATCGTCCGCTATAACGGCGGCGCAAATGCTGGGCATACAGTAGTCGTCGGTGATGAAAAATACGCACTACACCTCATCCCATCTGGCATTTTGTATGAAGACAAAAAATGCATCATTGGAAACGGCGTAGTGGTTGATCCTGTCAAACTCATTGAAGAAATTGATACGCTCAGAGATAGAGGCATTGAAGTTGGCGACAACTTGCTAATCTCGAATAGAGCTCATGTGGTTATGCCATATCACAAAGAGCATGATGCAGCACTAGAAAACAAACTATCTCAGATTGTTGGCAAAGGCGATCAGTCGATTGGTACAACCAAACGTGGTATCGGTCCATGCTACGCTGACAAAGTGCATAGAGCAACTGCGATTCGTATGGGCGACTTGCTCTGCAAAGAGACTCTTCAAAAGAAACTAGACGTCACTTGTGCAATCAGAAGTGCTGAGTTAAATGCACTTGGAGTCGAAACACCTCCACTTGATCCTCAAGCACTCACAGAAGAGTTTGTAGCGTATGGCAAACGATTAGCGCCACATATCACCGACACTGTATACGAGCTCCATGAAGCAGCATCGGATGGAAAACAAATCCTCTTTGAGGGTGCTAATGCGTGCTTGCTAGACATTGACCACGGCACATTCCCTTATGTCACAAGTTCTAATTGTTCAACCCTGGGCATTCACTCTGGGACAGGTCTTCCAGCAAAACATTTGCATGAAGTCGTTGGCATTATGAAGGCCTACAGCACTCGAGTTGGCGCTGGACCATTCCCTAGCGAGCAACTCAATGAGATTGGCGAACGAATTCGAGACCGAGGTAATGAGTACGGTACGACAACTGGCAGAGCAAGACGATGCGGATGGATTGATTTGGTAGCTGTTAAATATTCCGCAATGATTTGCGGAGCGACAACAATCGCATGCATGCTTCTCGATGTCCTCAGTGGTTTCGAAGAAATCAACATTTGCACGAGTTACAACATGCCAGATGGCACGGTATCGAAGCGATTCATTCCCGACGCAGCGCACCTAGTTGGTGTTACGCCCAACTATGAAACGCTTCCAGGATGGGAAGAAGAAATCGATGATGTGACGAATGCAGACGATCTCCCAGTAAATGCAAAAGCATATTTGGATCGCATTTCAGAGTATTTAGAATTGCCAATCGATATTGTGAGTGTTGGACCGAAACGTTCTCAAACGGTTATTTAAGAGCGCCAAAGGTCCTGTTGCGTTTAGCGTAACTCTCTATTGCTTTTTTAAACTCATCAGCATCAAAATCTGGCCAACAACAATCAGCGATGTAAATCTCTGAATAGGCAATCTGCCAAAGCAAAAAGTTTGAAACACGAAACTCTCCTGCTGTCCTGATGAGCAAATCAGGATCAGGCAATTCCTTCGTGTACAAGTGCTTTTGGAGGAACGATTCATCAACATCACTAATGACGGCATCACTTTGAATGATGTTTTTGACCGCTTCGACGAGCTCATTTCTGCCAGAATAATCCAGCGCA
>JAKVBR010000096.1 GCA_022447165.1 Phycisphaerales bacterium
GTGCGCGCCAACGATAGCGGTAGAACTTGGCGAAGTTTCACGCATGCCATTTGTTGGTGAAATTGGATGCGAAAACAGCATTGTGGAAATGCTGAGCGAGCATGCAAAGACAGATAAATAGTTAATCAGTTTCATAGCGTAACGATGATAGCAAAGCGGGATATTTACCGCTCTGAATCCACACACTTATGACTGAAAAAGAGAAACTAAACTGTTAAGTTCTTTTTGGAGTTGCTTCGCTGCACTTGATGGCTCTACCATCAATCTCTGCACCGTCGCACTCTTCAATTGCTTTTCTTGCAGCATCGTCATCATTAAAAGTTACAAAACCAAAACCGCGTGAACGGCCAGTATTTTTGTCAGTAATAACAACTGCGTCAGATACTTCACCAAACTGCTCAAAGTGAGCTTTCAGTGCGTCTGTATTTGTTCCCCAGCTAAGATTTCCTACGTACAATTTCATTTCTATCCTAACCCTTAAAAAACATTACGACCGCAGGCATCGAATAACTCTCAAAACTCGTACAATTGGCTACCGGGCCAATAACGAGGTTTGGTGATTGTAAGAGTAAAAATAGATAATGTGAAGAATTTGCAGAAATTCACTGATAAAACAGGGCTTTTTGAGCGATAAATCCATATGCAATTTAAGATTGTCCTTCTTTTTACGTGTTTTGTTCTATTTTCATGCTCTGAATCGTCCCCGCAGGGCAGCACTGATGCATCCAAGACGCAGACGCAATTTTCTCGATGGGTACACATTGGTGAGGCCAAAGACCTTCTGAATCATCCCAGTATTGCTCATGTGAAACTTGTAGATGTCAAGGGAGATGGAAACATAAGTGTGCTCGTGTGTGATGTCACGGAGCAGAAAGTGTCGTTGATTGAACAGTCCGATGATGGGTCATTTGTTGAGCGAACGATTCTAGATGAAGTAAAAGGACCAGTCCATGCTGAACTCGCTGACATGGACAGCGATGGCGACAATGATGTGCTCGTCGCAGCGATGGGAGTCATCCTTCCTTCGACTGCCTACTCGGGTCAAATCTACATTCTTGAAAATGATGGGGCGGGGACATTTCACGCTCATCTTATTGCTGATAACACTGACAGAGTGACTGACGTTCGGGCAGGCGACTTCGATGGTGATGGCGATTTAGATATTGCATCTGCACAGTTCGGATACACGCAAGGCAAAGTCCGTTGGTATGAAAATGAAGGCAACTTTGAGTTTACGCCACATCATTTGATTGACCGAAGTGGTGCAATCCACTCACCTGTTGTTGATATAGACAATGATGGTGATCTAGACATCATTGCACTGTTGAGTCAAGAGTGGGAAACGGTTGTTGCCTTTATCAACGATGGCAAGGGAAATTTTATGCCGGTCATTTTGCATGATGTAGCTGACGCGGATTTCTCTTCTTCAGGGATTGCAGTTGCAGATTTGGATGGTGATGGGGACAGCGATGTTGTTTGGACAAATGGCGATGCATTTGTAGCAGTTGATTACAGGCCACTTCCAACGCATGGCTTGCAGTGGTTGGAGAATAAAGGGAATCTAGAGTTTGAGTTCCATCGCATCGGACAAATGGACGGGGCATACAGCCCTCGTGTCATTGACTTTGATGGAGATGGTGACCAAGACATCATTACAGTTTCGGAGTTTGCTTACTGGGATGATCCAAATGCAGTTAGTTTGAGGTTGTGGTCACAAGAAGAAGACGGTTCATTTACACCTTACAACCTTGCGAAAACACCAACCCATCTTGTCACTTGTGATGTCGGAGATATCGACGGAGACGGAACGATGGACATTGTTGCTGGAGGCATGGCGCTCTATCCACCCTTTGAAGATATCGAGCGAGTTATTGTCTGGAATAACCCACTTCAAACGACACATAACGCCGCTAATATCAGTGAAGGGTTTGTGATTAGTCTGGGCGTCGCAGACGGCGAAAATGGGATGATAATGCAGTCTAATGGATTAAATCCTGAAGACTTTTATGTAAAGGCAATTGAACAAAATCCAGATGAACCAAAGTGGCCGTACCTGCTTGGGATTTACAAATTGTCAGAGGGAAGCAGCGATGAAGCGCTTAACTTATTCTTGCAAGCGAGTACACTTACGAGTGAGTATGCTCCGCTTCAAATCCGCTTAGGAGAATTGTATGCAGGTAGTGGAAACATCGACGAAGCAAAACATTTCTTGAGAAAAGCAGAGTCGGATTATGCAAAAACGGTACTCGCTCAATTGTTGTTTGATGAAGGTGAATATCAGCAAGCAATTGACACTTTAAGTCAAACGTCTCATCCTAACGCTCAAAATTTACTGTTACTGATTCGTGCTCAATCAGAAGGCGAATCCATGGTGATTGAGAATGCTTTTGACATGGGACTACAAATGGATGACCCTTGGAAAAAGGAAATGGAGTCCCATTGTATTTCTACGCCAATGCTCATTACACTTGCTCAAACTGCAGTCATTAACAACGATTTAGACGAAGCAACCTCGTTACTTAACAAGGCAATACTGAAGGATGCCACTAACTGTGATGCTAGGCTTGGGCTTGCAAACATACTGCTTCATCCAGCAAGGGTGTCGCCAGAATATATTCAACTTGCATTAAACCATCTTGAGAGAGGGTTAATCAGTGAACCGGACCATCTCATGGCAAGATCAAAGTACGCATGGGCGCTCTATCTCGCGCAAAAGCCAAATGAAGCAAGGAATGAGTGGAACAAGATTTTAGCCGTGGAGCCAAATCACGGGCCTTCATTGACAAATCTTGCTCAACTTGAATTGCAGTTAAACAATAATCAGCGAGCATATGAGTTGTACATCAAGTCATTCCAGATTCCTGATGACGCGCCATTCTCACTGTCCAAAGATAAAAAGCTTAGATCAGCAGTGTATTATCGCTTTGCAATTGTTGCTAAACGATTAAAGAGGATTGCTGAAGCAGAGCGCGCCTTGATTGATGCTATTGAACTTGACTCAGAGAATGCAACTTATTTGTTTGAACTTGGCAATCTTTACATTGGAACAAAATCCTATGCTCAAGCCGAACTGTTTTTGCTCAAAGCAGTTCAGCTTGACGCTGAAAATGCAATGCTTAACACGGCAATTGGTTACATGCGATACAGCCAATCAAGATTCCCAGAAGCTTTGGAGTATTTTCAAAAATCGATTTCAATCGATTCGTCAAAGGCATTAACGTGGTATCACCTTGCAAACACACAACGCTTATTAGGAATGAAAGAAGACTCGCTTCAAAGTATTGGTATTGCGCTCAAACTTCAACCTAATTTTCAAGCCGCGAAGCAACTGCTTAATGAGATGACACGTTAGCAGGTGATTGAATTGAATAAACTTGGTTCGTATTCAAACTCTTGAGCAATCGTGTTATCCTCATTCATGATGAGTATTTTTGGTTTATGAGTTTCATACTCGTCATCGTGAAGTTGAGCCCAATGCATGATAATAACCTTGTCGCCAACATTAGCTAAATGGGCAGCAGCGCCATTGATGCCAATGATTCCTGAACCGGGCTCACCCTCGAAAACATATGTTTCAAATCGAGCGCCAGTTTCACAGTTTGCAACGAGAATTGCATCGCTTGCACGCATGCCACATCGTTTCAATATATCTGTATCGATTGTTAGCGAGCCAGAATAGTCTGGTCGAGCTTCCGTTACTACGGCTTGGTGAATCTTGCTATGTAGTACCTTGCGAATCATTTGAAAAACCTCTTCGAACACTACATTTTAGCGTTATTCGCCGCTTATGTCTGTCTTCGATTTCTTGATTTCGCTGCTATTAAAAATCGCGTTTGGAACATACATTGCCTCTCCATCTTCAGTTTCGAGCCATGTGGCATAAAGGCCAATTTTTGTAACTTTGCCGTTGATTTTTGACCCTGACTCAATTTGATCACCAACTCCAAATGGTCTGTTAAACATGATGAGTAGTCCGCCAAAAAAGTTTGAGATGACGTCTTTTGATGCAAATGCAAATGCGGCACCACCTATTCCGCCGACAGTGATGATTGCGCTCATATTCATGCCTACGGATTGCATGACAACAATACATCCAACTATCCAGGTGAGTACTACGCTAATGCTAGATAACGCTTGAATTGCTGTTGGGTCAAAGTCTGACTCGTGTTGCCAAGATTCGATCATCGAACTAAATGTGCGAATAAGTCGGCTGATAAACCATGTGACCATTAGCACAACGAATGCAATCCGCTTCAATGCAATCATGTCAATGATTCCATACACCTTATCACCAACTGGGATTGTGAATTCGACGTTAAATGTGCCAGCCATTACTGCGTTTTGAATAGCGATTGAAATTGCAACAACCCAGATCGTCAAACTCAGAGGGAGAGGAAGTGATTTGCTAATAGCAGTTCGCAATTCTCCAAGGACACCTGTACCACCTTTGCCAAACACAGTGATAATGAAGGTGGTCACAATTTGTGTAATTAATGCAACAAACAAGGGCATGACTATTTTTGTAAGATCCATGCCTTCATCCTAGCAAAAGCCCCCTGAACTTGGAAGGAATCTAAGTCCAAGGGGACCCATTAAAATCTCAAATTGTTGAGTTAAGATATTTTGGTGGTTTGCTCGTAGAGCAAACTGCAGGACTACTAAACATTCCAATATCTTCGCTTCATCGTCATTGGCGAGCAGCCAAGGAACGCTAAGCAGGATTCATGCGTTGCATTAATGTAGTGCGTTAATCACGCGGACAATTTCTTTTGCTTGAGATTGGACAGCGTTGTTCAATCCTTCATCTTTGACAGACTCTTCGTCAACAAGGTTAGTTCCTGCGTTTCCCACTGCGACTTGGTTCGGTAAAACTAATGTTCCGATGCTCGCGAGAATGACGCGGAGGTGATGCAGTCCTCTAAGTCCGCCAAGCCCACCTGGGGACGCTGCCATGATGCCTGCGATTTTGCCATCGAAGCAAGCCATGCGTGGGTCGTCGTTGTAGGGCCTGCTCATCCAATCGATTGTGTTTTTTAAGATTCCCGTGAGCGAGCCGTTGTATTCAGGGCTTGCGAGAAGAAAACCATTGTGTGATTTCATAAGTTCTTTAAATGCGATGACTTCATCGGGCATGCCATTTGTTGCTTCCCAATCTGGGCAATACAGTGGCATGGGAAACTCCGCAAGGTTTGCAACGGTTACTTCTGCACCAGCCTGCTCTGCATACTTCGCCGCAATTGTCACAAGGCGTTGGTTGATGGAGCCGTCGCGTGTGCTTCCTGAAAATGCGAGAACTTTTGGTGTGATCATGTTGCAAATTTCCTTTGTAATGCGGGGTATGCTGTGGTTATTGTAATCGCAAACAGGGCAAGGCCGCTAAGGGCGCAAATGAGATGGTGTTCGTGAACGAACATTGTTGAGATGGAGACGAGTACTGCCCAAAAGTATGTCATCCATTTGAAGGTGCGTGACTTATTTTGAGTAACGATGAATGCAATCGTAAAGACATACGCGACATGTAACGAGGGCGCGTGGTTCCAAAGCGAGATGTGCTTTGTACCAAGCGGATTGAATAGCGTCTGTCCCCAAATGCCTCCATCAAGTGTGTTTTCGTACCCGGTTGCGATGGGTATTAAGACAAAGAAGGGGGCAGCGATGAGTGTTTGTGCAATGAGGGTGAGGGCAGGTGCCATCGCTTCTTTCCAATTGTTAAACCAGAGAGGAAATAGGGTGACTGCTAAGTCAAGCGAAAAGTAGATGGGTACAGCGAGCCAGAGGAAAGGGATATTGCGTTCCCAATCGAAGTAAAGTGGGTAGCGAGTTGCTTGCATGCCACTGAGTTCATGTGACACCGTCCAAATGATAAAGAACGCGATGGTGAAACCAATCGCTACCCAAATGGTGCTCGCCTTGTCTTTCGTCATTACGCAGTAACGGTTGTCATGGAGATTTCTTCAAGTGGTCTGTCTCCATGACCAGTTGCGGCACCGCCGATTTCACGAACGACTTCGATTCCATCAATCACTTTGCCAAAGGCGGTGTATTGTCCGTCGAGGTGTTGGCAGTGATCGCGACCGAGGCAGATAAAGAATTGGCTACCTGCTGAATTAGGGTCTTGCGAGCGTGCCATTGAGAGGACGCCTTCGTGATGTTCACGGTCGTTGAATTCAGCGTCGACTGTCCAGCCGGGGCCACCAGTGCCTGAACCGTTGGGGCATCCGCCTTGAATGACGAATTGTGGAATGATTCGGTGGAAATTGAGTCCGTCGTAAAACCCCTCTTTTGCAAGTTTTAGGAAGTTGTCGGCGTGTTTTGGGGCAACGTCATCCCATAGTTCTACGGTGATGGTGCCTTTGCTTGTTTCGATTGTTGCTGTTGGATAACTCATCTCTGCATTTTACCAAAGGGTCTGTCCCGAGGACAGACCCTCGGTGAATGCGTTAGGTTTTTGTTAGGATATTCAGATGTCTTCGGCT
>JAKVBR010000097.1 GCA_022447165.1 Phycisphaerales bacterium
GGCTTCATCTTCACCCCACCGCTGATGAAGAATACCTAAGAAGTAGTGCGCTTCAGGCGTATTACTTTCAAGTTTCAATACTTTCGTAAATGATTGATGCGCTAAATCGAGTTGATGCTTTTCAAGAAGCACTCTTCCCTTGAGCATGTGGTAATCCGGATGTTTCGGATACCGCTGAATTGCGTTTTCAATTGTGACTAAGGCATCGTCAAATTGTCCAACTTCAAATTGCTGAGTTGCTTGCTGCGCAGCTAAGTCTGCGTTGACAATGTCCATTCGTTCATGCGCATTTGCTCTCGCCTCTAATCCCGCTTTGCTTGGTCCAGAACATCCAATTGAAACGAACGCAAGCACCAAAACGCTATGTTTTAACACACTCAATCCTCCTGAGCCATCGAAACTTGATTGCTCTCTTTTAATAATAGTTCTCTCAATAAATCGCGCTCCCACGTCGATTCACGTTCTCCAGTAATTTGGTCACGCAATCTGATCATCTCTGGCTGTTTCGAAGCGTTTCGAAGCGACAAGTTTGACCAATAAAGTGCTTGTTCCAAATCACCATGTCGATATGCATTCAATGCATCTCGATTGTAATTCGCTGTAATCTGTTCATGGCTAAATGGCAAGAGTCCCGCACGCGCGCCAACGCGAATCGATTCAACGATTTCAAGTGAGTCTCTGCCTGCTTCCCACAATTGTTCGTCTGAGACGATTGATGGCGTCAAGAGGAAAATGATTTCTTCCTTATCAAGTTGGTCGTCTTGACCACGAAATGCCTGTCCGATGAGTGGGATGTCACCGAGCAGTGGCACTTGATTACGACTTACTGTGGTTGATTCTCTAAACAAACCACCAAGGATGATTGTTTCACCATCGCGGCAGCGAACATTCGTCATGAGTTGTTGTGTAATCTCATCAGGCACTGATTGCCCAGCATCTGTTCTCAGCGTTGCAGATGATACGTTTGGCTGGAGTTCAAGGCGAATCATGCCATCTGGTGAAATGAATGGACGGAAAACAAGTTGAATACCCGTGTCAAGAAACTCAACTGTTTGCGTCGTACTTGTGTCTGTTTGTGTTGAAGACAAGTAACCAACACGAGTACCGATGAGGACTTCCGCCCGTTGTCTGTTGAGACATGTGATTCGTGGTCTCGCAAGCACAGTTGTGTCAACAACTTGGTCGAGGACTTTCAGGAATGTTCCGACGTGATCTGTAATGATGCCGGCTTTGAGTCCGCCAGAAACGGGATTTGCAGCACCACCAACATCTGATGTGACGCCTTGAATGGTCGTGTTCCCAAATGTCCCGCTGATGATGTTTGAAGCAGCAGCCATCGGCCCACCATCGATACCGCCAATCTGAATGTTTGAGAGTGCTGTGAAGTCAACGCCAAACTCATTGTCTTCAGTGACGCGAGTTTGAACGATGGTCGCTTCGACAACCACTTGTGATGGCGGCGTGTCCAGTTCAGCAAGCAGCGCTGCGATGTTATCAAGATTTTCTTCGTAATCGTTAACGACGAGTTTGCTCGCCCACGCATAACTATCTCCACCTCCATCTGTGAGTGACGGTTGATATCCTGCATCAACATCGCCCCTAAATGCAGATTCGCCGTCGCTACTGAGAAGCGGTGTAACAAAAGCATCGGCATCTGTTGCGGACAAGTATTGAAGTTCAAAAATTCTGCTTTGGGTTTTTCTTCGTGCTGCTTCAATGGTCTGTAACTCTTCAAGCGTGTAGACATACACGAAGTTGCCCTCTTCGATGTACGCAAAACCATTGACACGTAAAATCGCATCGAGCGCTTCGTTGAATGTAAGGTCATAGAGATTTGCAGAGACGGTGCCAGTTACGCTATTGCTTGCGATGATGTTCTTCTCTGATTGAATTGAAAGCATCTGAAGGACTTGCGTCACTTCTGTTTCATCGAGAACCAGGTCGAAGGTCCCAAAATCATCGCTGACAATGTCTGCTGATTCTGGTTCTGCATCTTGCCCACTTGCGATAGAGCAAGCGAGGCAAATGAAGATGAGGGTAAGTTTGGTGATGTATGTGTTCACGGCGGCGTCTCCAACGAACGCCCTTTCATGAAAACACGCCCGTTACCAATAAACATTCAGGGCGTAATCGTTAGTTCATATCGGTTTTTACCCGCTGAAATGATGACCGAACGCCCTCCAATGCTTGAAATCGTAAGTGGCGTGTGGGATGAAGCGCCTGCAAGGACATCTCCAATCCGGCAAACCCTGCCATTAATCATTGCTATTTCACCCATAACGGCCTCTAGTTCGAAGCCCTCAAGAGAGTGCGTGTACTCATCATGCCCGCTATCACTGCTTTGAACAGTCATATTATTGGTCACTTTACCGACCATCGGAAATGCTGATTGGTGAACGACAAATGGATTACGCATGACTTCAGTATCAAGAGAGACATAAACCCTCGTATTGCTTGTCAGTTGTGCATCCTCAACGACTGACTCCGCAACTGGAGCTGCAACAGCAGTCTTTGGCGGTCGCTCGATCACAATGATTCTTGCCCAGAGCAAGAGTGCAACAAAGCAAAGCGAGCAGAACAATCCAAACTGTCTTTTGTCTGCAGTAAGTCGATGCCATATTCTCTTCAAATGCGTTTTCATGGTCGCGCCTCCATTGCGTCATACATCGCATGTATTCCAATTGCAGCATCGAGTGTTGGGGCTTCAATGCTTGCCTCTTTTTCACTTCGAGTGATTCGGAGTGATGAAATCTTGATGAAACGATTCATCGTTTCAACATTCTGAATGATGTTATAAATTGAACCGAAATCAGCGTTCATGGTTACAGCAAGCGGTTGCATCATAAAGTTGTCTTTGTCTTGTTGCTTGGGTGCTACGCCTGCAGTAAAAGATTGGTCCACGACTTTGTAACCGTCAATATCTAGAGATAATGATTTGATGATTGAAGACATGTCAGGCGAATCTGGCACATACTTGCATTCTTCTTTCACATATGCTTCTAACTCGATGAGTTCGTTGCGAAGTTCTTCAACTTCTGCTTGACGTCGTTCAAGTTGCATGACGCTTTCTTCAAGCGTGTGCGCCTCAGCATTTGCTGAATTCGCATCTTGATAGTTAGGGAAAATGAAAAACGTCACAAACAAAACCGCAAGGACGAACGTCGAAAACAACATCCATTTTTCTTTTGAAGCACTCATTGTCGATCCTCCACTGTTGCAAACTGATTAGTCACTGTCCATCGCTGAACTAAATCGATGAAGAAACTAATTTTAAATCCGCGTGCTTGCAGGTCGCGAACTGTTCTTGACTTACTGAAGTCCATGCGGACTGCAGAAAATGGTTCGCGGTCTTGCAAACTAGAAACGACTTCAGCAATGACTTCATCGCTTTTTGCAAACCCAGCGAGCCGGCCACTAATGCCTTTTCCGTTACTTGACTCAACGACATCAAGGGCGAGTTCTTCGAGCGTCATTGACTCAGGAAGCAAGTTCGTAATCGTCGAAACCAGTTGACCCATTTCAAAGACGACTTCCTCTGATTTGTATTGTTTGATGAATGTTTTCAACTCATCTTTGTTTTGCTTTAATGAAGTCGCATCGACTTCAAGTTCAATGGCAGTATTTGCTCTTGCTTGACCAATAGTCAGCCGTTTTGATGCACTATTCACTGCAAACCTCGAATGCGTTGCAAATGCGACAATTGTGCCAAGCACAAGCATAACAAGCACAGCTACACGGCTACTTCTCGCTCTACTCTTTGTTCGTTCTATATATTTGTTAGGTAGCAGATTCATGCTGCCTCCTTCGATTGATGATCTTCTCCCCGTCTAGAGGGTTTACCGCTCAGTGATGCCAAACTTGCACCAAGCACTGCGTGCCAACCAGAGACAGAAAGTGTTTTATGCCCAAGTTGACTGACATGAGGTGCTTGCATATCCACGCAAATTTCTTGATTACAGGCGCTTGAAAGTAATTCGCCGAGAAATTGATTCCAACCGCCCTTGCCAGTGATATACATTCGCGAAGAGAGCGGACCTCTGTTTGTGACGCCATAATGCCGTAAACACTTCATGATGTCGGTTGTAATCTCTTCATGAATCGAACGAGTTGCATCGCGAACTGCCTTGCAAATCGCTGGTTCGCCGCCATCAAATCGAGCTTCTTCAAGCATGCTTGCTGCTTGGGCTTGGCTGACACCAGTATGCGATTCGATTGCGCTGAGTAAATCAGCTTGTTTATGATGAAGTTGTTTATAGAAAACCATTGAATCACCATCAAGAATGATGAATGATGAATCATGTACACCAAAGTTAAACAGTGATCGCACTTCGCCTTGGTCAGATTGCCTTCGATGAAGCATGCTAAATGTTCGAGAGATTGACACGCATTGCGCTTCAACTTTGACTGGTCTGAGACCTGCTGCATAGATTGGTTCAAGAATGCATTCGAGTTCATCAAGTTCAATTGCCAGTGCAAGAACATCGCCGCCTGAACCAATACGAATTGCCTCGGATTGAAGTTTGTTACGATCAATTCCAAAGCGCTCTGACATTTCCCATGACGCCGCCTCTTTGATTTCACTGTCGCTCATTTCAGGAAGACGCAATACTTGGTGATGAATCATTGATGGTGGAAGCGTTGCAACGCAATCTGACCCAGACAGTCCAGCATCATGAATTGCGCTACGCCAATCATCTGATGTCAATTCTCTTGGGTTTCGTTCTAATCGAATCACTTTGGGCTGGGCGTACTGTCCCTTTGACCATGCACACTGGCCAAGCGTTACACCATTGTCGATGCAAGCAATTCCAATGAGACCCTTTGTCTTTTTGTTAAATGCAAACATCCTTAAGGCGCTCCTCCGGTTGACTGCACTGAAATTTTCCCAGTGAGTGGAGCGAGTGCGATATCCCAAGCATGATCGCCGCTATGCAAAGTAAAACTACCACCTGTACTTGGCGAACCATCACTTGCGACAATTCCCCCTGCTGGATCAAAGATGATGCTCTCACTTCCACCGTCAAAAGAGACGTTATCGATCGAGATGTCTTGAAAACGTCTGTCCGTTGTGAAGTTCATGATTGCAAATCCATCTTGGCCTTGGGACTCAGTTTTGAGTTCTGCAAAATTCGCAGTGTTCGCATCAAATGGTGCAGCAAGGTTCCCCTGCTCCATAATCTCAACACACCACCCTGAGCCGTTTGGGTAGAAGTAAACCCTGCGATACCCCTGCTCCGCAATTGCGTCCATCTGAGCAGTGAGCATGTGACTCACCGCCATGCGGCTTGCGGATTGACCTGCAGATGCGTCTCCCATGGTTGCGTAGGGAATCAAAATCCATGAAGCAATGACGAGCACTGCGATGGTCACAATGAGTTCAATGATCGTGTACCCACGCTTCATGTTGGTTTGATTGTTAGTGTGTTTATTCACGGCTAGCACCTCACTGCATCGACTGAAAAAGGGACCTTCAATACTCTGAGTTGGGATTTGGATACGCATTCTCAAAAGAAGTTTCGTTATAGGACGCGGCAGCAACAAGCAGGACTTAAAGAACAGCCGTGCTCACGACCTCCATCATGAGCACGGCTGGAATGATCTGCCCGAGGTGGCAGGGAGAGTTATTCGTCGAAATCTGTACCGTCTGCGGCGACTGCTGTGAGCACCATAGCTGTGCTTGCACCAGCTTTTTCAGCCCAGACCCAGCCGACACCGTCTGCTGCTGCAGCTGCGACTGTTGATGAATCTTGGAGAGAGTTTGTAGGTGCAGCCATGAGATAATCGTTATCAATCATGTCATCCCATCCATCTGCAACGAGATCAGGATATTCGCCATTTTGAGCGTAATACAGTTCAATTTGACCTCGAAGTGTTTGCAGTTGACTTCGCACAGCTGCATCATTTGCATCATCTGCAGCGTCAGTGAACTGAGGCACGACGATGGCCGCGAGGATGCCGAGAATCACGACGACGATGAGAATTTCAATCAGCGTAAATGCTCGGCGAATTGGGTTAGTTGTTTTGTTTGTTGGGTTCATTTGTTGCTCCCATTGCTTTGCCGCATTGTGCGACCATCAAAGTAGTTGACTTCAAGATCACGCTGATCTTGAACCTCGGGGGAAACGCTGCCCTCCTGGCGACGCTTTGCAGCACTGCTGCCCACCCTTCTTCGGAAATAGAATGAGTGAAGTGAACTGAAATTTGTTCAACGGGATAGACAAGGAAGTACAATCCGCATTCCTTTCCTAAACTTCCAGAGATTTACTGATAATAGACCTATGACACATATTCAAATTCGCCCATTTCATGCTGTTTTCCCGCCTCCAAGCGACGCCTCCCGCGTTGCATCCGTCCCCTATGATGTTGTCAACCGCGATGAAGCGAAAGCACACGCTTCAAAGCATGAAGATAGTTTCATGCGTGTTGTTCGGTCTGAAGTTGATTTTCCAGATGACCACTCCCCTTACGACG
>JAKVBR010000098.1 GCA_022447165.1 Phycisphaerales bacterium
GCTGTCGGGTAGCGCAACAAGAGAGTCATTGACAAAAACGTAGTCCCAGCCATTTTGCTTAGACAATTTCTTCGCAGACGTTCTGATTGATGCGTAAACTTTTCTCATGCTTTTTGCTTCTTCGCGAACAGCGCGACGACGCGAATATTCAACTTGCGATTCATATTCAAGTGCTGCAAGTTGTTGCTCCTGCATCAGTTCATCCCACTTCTCTGAGCCCGGCTGATACAACTCAAACTCTTGTTCGTAACTCTCAATATGAGAACGTCTTGATTTCAAACCGTTCTCCATATCAGTCACAATCGCTTGGACTTTTGCAAGTTCAAAAGCACGTTCTTCTAACGAAGAGAACACCCGTTCGATGTCAATGCTGACGACGACTGCTGGCTCAGACGGTGCAACTTGTTTTAATGCATGTGATTGCCATGCCATCATTCCTACAAGCAGGAATGCAAGCATGCTAAATATTCTAATTGTTGTTTGATTTTGCATATATAAAGCCCTATTTACCTATTGGAATGTTTTTCCCACTCTAAGTTCATGTGCGTCACGACTTGTTCAGTGATATCAATCTGACTGCTTGTGTACACAGCTCGTTGGAATCCTATTTGTTCAAGCACTTGCGCTTCTCTTGAAACTTGTGAATTTTGAGCAAAACGAATTTCTCGCTCGACATCGCTTATGAGCACGATGTCGTACCCATTCTCTTCAGAGATTGAAACGATTGCATTTTTGAT
This sequence comes from Phycisphaerales bacterium, assembly GCA_022447165.1. Lineage (GTDB taxonomy): Bacteria > Planctomycetota > Phycisphaerae > Phycisphaerales > SM1A02. Next base: position 738 of record JAKVBR010000098.1, read on the forward strand.
TTTGATGTAAAGGTCGCGAAGCATTAATGACTTTTCATTATCAATTTGCGCTTCAGCGAAACGTTGGTAACTCACGCCCTCAAGCATTAACTGCTCAAGCATGTCGCCAATCTCTTCCTTGTCTGCATCTTCAGCATCGTCATAACTTTCTCGCATCTCATCCACCTTCCCTTGCCGTGCATTCAACTCATTTTCAATCTTAGTAATGAGTGTTTGGAGCTTGGCTTCAGCATCGGCTTTCTCAGTAAGGTCACTGAGCACCTGGCCAATGTTAACAGTGACGACGACGGTTGGAGGTCTAAAGCGTGCAGTGGTCGCTGCAGCGCCATAACCAATCACAATCGATAAGAGCGTGACGGCAAGAACAATGATTGCAGTATGTTTGTATCTACTTGAAGGCATATGAAAATCCTCTGAAATGAGTAGTGGGTGTTTTGTAAATGGGGATTGTACGAGATTACACTTCCATTCGGTGTAAACAGCAATTAGAAGGGCAATTGGATACTAAAACTAAACGATTTCTTCACATCGTGGCTTTGTTTGAGGACGGGAAATCCAAAATCAAAGGCAAGAGGGACATTGCCAAGCTGGGGAATGTAGAGTCGCAGGCCTGTACCCAAACTTACGCGGTATTCGTCAAATCCAGGGTCATTTGTAACTGTACCTGTATCACAGAAGAAGACCATCGCTAAGAATCGGTCGGCAACCGGAAACTCATACTGCGCCGTCAACAGGAATGCAAAATCTCCACCGATTGGCACTGTTGTACTGCCACCAGCCACCCTTGGCGTGCCTTTGGGAGAAACCGTTCGGTAGTCAAAACCTCTTAGCGTTCTACCGCCATAGTAGAACCGCTCGTATGTTGGCGAAGTGCCACCGAAGATGTATCCAACTCTTGCGTCAACACGAAGTGTCGTGTATCGACCGAGGAAGTCCTCATTGAGTAAGAAATATGTTGCATAGCGCAATTCCGCACGACTAAACGAAAAATCACCACCTGGAATGCCGAACTGATCAAAAGACAATTTTGTTCTTGAGCCCTCAGTCGGGCGATCTTTTGGCTCTAAGGTGTCACGAGAAACAGTTAGGCCAATTGAGTTTAATGACGCTGGACCACGATCGTTAAAAATTTCTTGGGGAACATTATCATTAAAGTCAGTCAACTTCATGCGAAGTGCAGACATCGAAACCGATCCATACCATATGTCACCGAGTTTACGACCAATAGAAACTCTGCCAGACGTGCGATCTTGGGTGTAATCTTCATACACCCGCTGCGTCCATCCCGCTGAACCACCAATTGAATAGTCGGTATCTAAAAAGCGTGGATCAGTGAGACCAATTTCATACGAGAACAATTTATCGCCTGGTTGTATTGCCATGTGAAACTGTTGCCCTGCGCCAATAAACGACTTGCCGTGAATAAGCTCACTGAAACTTTCTGGAAAATCCGCAATGTCAAAATTTTGTTGATCAATCGAAATGTTACCAACGACGCCAGCATCACTCCCAGCAACAACACCAAACCCAACTGCCCCTGTTCGTGTCTCATCAACTTCAACAAGCAAATCCTTATAACCAGGGTTGTTTGGGTCTTGTGGCTGTGTTGTAATTCGCACATTTGAGAACAGCCTTGTTTCAAGCAACCTGCGTTGTGAACGCTTAGCTTCCGCAACGTTGAAGGGATGTCCGGGTTGGAGCCCAATCCGACCTCGAATCACCTTATCTTGCGTCACGTCATTACCCATTATTTCGATGAGACCAACCTTTGTGGGGACGCCTTCGGTGATGCGAAAAGTGATTTCAATTGCGTAACCTGGTTCTGCACGATATGGCACTGCAGTTGCCACATCTTGTTGAATTGAGCCACCCCCACCAAACATGTTTTGTTTGATACGTTCAACTGCTTGTTGACTAGGGTCAACATCAACTGTTCTTCCAAGGACTCCGTACGCATTATTAATTGCTTGCTTTGCCTTGCTAATATCGACGTCTTTATAGAGATCTCCAACCGTTAATGGAATGAGTCCTTGAATCTGCTCTGCAGTTAACACAGTTGCTAGATCCCCAGTTGTTTCAAACTCAACCGTAAAACCACCGATAGAGAATTGAGCCCCCTCAACAATTTCGAATAAAACTTTCGCTTCCTTATCATTCGGGCTTAGTGTGTCTACATAAGAGACTACAACATCTCTAAAACCATGATTGAGATAAAACCGTCTTAACCTCTCGACGTCTGCTTGGATGACTTGTTCGTTAAGTTCACCACGACGAAAAAATGGAATCGACACGTTTGAGTCGATTTCTGAAAGCAATTCGTCATCAGAAAATGATTTGTTCCCAGAGATTGCAATATCCCTGACGCGAACACGTGGCCCTTCCATCACTCGATAAATCACAACCACCGATTCATCGATGGGGCGTCCAGTGAATTCATCGACATTTTTACCGTAGACTTCAATCTCAGGTACGACTTCAACAAGATAGTTGCCGCGCTCTTTGTACAAGTCCATGATCGCCCGTTTGCCACGGTCAATAGCATCTTCATCACGACCTAACCCCTCCATCACTGGCGTGACAGCAAGCAATTCCTTGTCACTCACCATGGAATTGCCGACGACAGCAACTTCGGTAATGATTTGGTGCTCTCGAAAAATATAAATCACATGCATTGAGCCGTCTTCTTGAAGAACAGCCTCAGTCGTCACAAAGTTAAACTCGCCTAACTGGTTCAATGTATGCACATCGCCTTGGACAATCTCATAATCAAAGGGTTCCCCAACGGTCGTTTGAATGAGGTTTTCAACTCGCTGTTCGGTGACTCGATCGAGCCCTTCGAATAATATTGCTGAGACTCGCCTTTCTTGAAGTGAGCTTGAAAGAGCGTTTGATGAGATAGATAGAATCAGAAGGATGATGGCAGTTGAAATGAGACGCATTCGTCATGGAAGGATACCGCGTAGTGCACCTGCTCACAACCTCAAGAGAGATAGGAAGTACAATGTATATCCTTAGTTTTGAGAAGGGATTGACATGACAAACGCACAAACGCTCCAAACAACCCCATTCCATGCATATCACCTTTCAGAAGGTGCAAAAATGGTCGATTTTGCTGGATGGGAAATGCCTCTTCATTATGGCTCAATCATTGATGAACACCAACAAGTCCGCAACAGTGGTGGACTTTTCGATGTTTCACACATGGGGCGTATTCGGTTCACAGGAAAAGATGCTTGCCGATTACTCGATCGATTGTGCACAAGGCAAATTCTAGGGATGGCGGATGGTCAAGCAAGGTACTCACTTGTTTGTAACGAGCAAGGCGGTTGCCATGATGATGTCCTTGTTAACCGAATCTCAGACACTGAATACCTCATGGTATGCAATGGCGCAAACCGCGAGAAAATCAATCATCACATTCAAGCAAACAAAGGCGATTACGTTTGCAAAGTCAATGACGAAACGGAGTCAACTGCGATGCTTGCATTGCAGGGGCCGAAGGTCATGGATGTTATCAGTAGCGTTTCAAGTGAAGTACCAAACCTCAAGCGATATCGCTTTACCACTAAAAATCTGATTATTGCTTCAGTCATGATTTCTAGAACTGGATACACCGGCGAAGATGGCGTTGAAATTATCTTGCCAAAGTCGTTTGCAAACAAAGCCCTCGAAATGATGCTTGCGAACTTGCCAGACAAAACAATGATCACGCCAGCAGGGCTTGGCGCACGTGACTCACTTCGACTCGAAGCGGGCATGCCACTGTATGGACATGAGTTAACTGAAACGATTGACCCTATTTCTGCAGGACTAAAGTTCGCAGTCAAACTCGATAAAGGTATTGGCGACAATGAAGCCGAACCGTTCATTGGTCAAGATGCGTTGAATCAAATCGCAGAGAATGGCCCAAAACAAACATTGGTTGGGCTCACACTTGATGGAAGACGGTCCCCACGACAAGGCATGGCTGTATTGAATGACGAGCAAGTGATTGGCGAAGTGACCAGCGGTTGTTTCAGTCCGACATTTGAAAAACCAATTGCGATGGCGTACATCGACAGCGAGTTTAATGGCGATACAGTCATGATTGATTTTGGACGCACGCAGTTGCCAGCAAAAGTTACGCCGCTTCCATTTTACAAACGTTAATCGCGTAGCAACCGAATCTCATCCCTTAGGATTGCTGCAAGTTCATAATTTTCATGTGCAATAGCGCTATCAAGCCGTTCTTGCAAATCTGCCCGCTCAGAACGAGGCAGTTTGGGTAACAGCGCTTCTTTCATGCCTCTAAGCAACTGCGCCTCATTTGATTCTTCAAAGTGATCCCCAAGCGTTTCTTCTAACTCACGAAGTCCTGAATCGAGCGCTGCCATTGCGCCCTGTGAGTTTTCATTCGCAATCGCCCATTCAGCAGTCGCTCTCGCTTTGAGCGCAATCACTGCAGGTCTGAACTGCTCAAGTGCCTCCTTATCCTGTTGCTCAAAGGCATGTTGTAGGCACAAATTAAACAATCGTAAGTTATCCGCGCAATCTCGGATAACGAGTTCCCATTTGCTCAGCGCAAAGAGCGCCGCGGCACGGTGAGATCGTTGCACGCCTTCTTCACGAAGTTGTCTGCATGTTTCTGGGTCGAGCCCCTCGTGAACACCGTTTGACTCAACAAGATCGAGAAGTGATGGGTGTCCATCTTGTTCAACGCCATCTGGGCGACCTTCGAGTTCCATCTGAACAATTCCGAGTTCGATTCGTAACTGTAATACTTCACGACCATCTTCCGCTTCAATGATTCGAACATTGAGCTTCCCTTCATCGTGAGGCCATGATTTCAAAATGTTGGAGATATCGTCCATCGTTACAACTGTACTACCTTTCCTAGATTCACATTGAGCGAGAGCATCTCTGTCAATCATATGACAATGTTCCGTTTATACGGTCTAGATTCCAAATGGTTTTCCAATCAAGGCTTCATTTAATGGTGAAAAAGCCCGATTGTTCATTGGGGAACATGAAGTATGCAAATTAGGAGACTTGTGTGAATCTAGATTTATATCTACAACAAATCAATGAAGTTCCATTGTTAACAGCGGAAGAAGAAAAGGAACTTGGTTGGCGAATCATCAATGACAACGATTCAAAAGCGAAGGAGCACATGATTCGTGCAAATTTGCGATTAGTTGTCTCAATAGGAAAACGATATCTTGGTCGTGGCTTGCAGCTCAGTGACTTGATCGAAGAAGGGAACATTGGTCTCATTCGAGCTGTTGAAGGTTTTGACCCAGCGCATGGTGCAAGATTTTCAACATACGCTTCTTGGTGGATAAAACAATCCATTAAGCGAATGCTTATCAACGCTACGCAACCCGTTCACATTCCTGCGTACATGGTTGATCTAATCAACCGGTACAAGCAAACTGTATCGAGACTCAAAGATGAGATTGGGCATCAACCGACGAATCAAGAGATTGCAGAAACACTTGACTTGCCACTGAAAAAAATAAGTGTTATTCGCAGGGCGATGAGAGCGTATTCCGGAAAGAAACCGCGAACAGCACAAGGTGAACAAGTAACGCTTTCAGAAGTCTTTGAAGATAACAAGAATAAACGCCCCGATGAACAAGTTGAACAACAAGAAACCATTAAGGATGCCCTTTCATTCTTAAGTCAGCTTGACCATCGTGATGCAAGAGTTCTACGGT
>JAKVBR010000099.1:0-3972 GCA_022447165.1 Phycisphaerales bacterium
AAGTAATGGTGGATTGACCATGAGGGGAAACCAAGCAGGTGGCACCAACCCAACACCTCCATGGACAGCGCTGGGTCAGGATACGGATTGGTCTGGCACCGTTAGAGCTGAGTTTTTGCTTGAAGGTCAATGGCAGCAGTTCAACCAGTTCACTTCACCTCCAGGAAGTGAAATGGCAAGAATGTTTGGTATTGCAATTCACACTCAAAATGAAGAGCGTATAAGTAGGGGCAGTAGTAAGATTGATACATTTAGCATCACAGCAGATTACTCCATGAATTTTGACGGTGCATCGTTGTTTGCATCTGGTACATTTCATAACATCAAGAATTTTGCAGGTTCATCTGAAAATACGGATATCTTTGGTTACATCGTGCAAGGGAGTAAGTACATCTCAGATAACACGGAACTTTTCATGCGATATGAAGCTGGAGGGATAAAACAAGATGTCTTTGGTGGTCCTACAATTCAGATTCTCACAAGTGGTGCCAATTGGTACTTGGAAGGACAGCAGCTCAAAGTGACAAGTGACTTTGGTTGGAATTTCGGCGAGTTGCATACCATTTTCACCAATCAGATGCTCGGCTGGCGAGGATCACCAAACAGAAACGCAGAGTGGGTCTTCAGGACACAACTTCAAGTCGAGTTCTAAATCAAACGAATCAATAGATGTTAACGGTGCTGACGCCTTCAGCAAGTACTTCATAGATTTCAGCCACATCATCGCTGTGCATTCGTACGCAGCCCATTGAGGCGTCTTGGCCAATCGTTTCGGGCTCAATGGTGCCATGAATACCAAGCCCAGAGAGGTCCGCTGTACGCTCTTCTATGCCCTCTAGACCTATCCAACGTTCTCCGATGGGGTTTGAATGATCATCGGCTGCAAAGAACGCTCTCGTGCGTGGGTTTACCCAAGTCGGATTGATGAGTTTTGAGTTGCGGCGAACCTTGAATGATCCTACTGGTGTGGAGTTGTATTCGCCAAGCCCAACTCTATATGAGCGGACAAAGACTTGATTCGCGCCCTCGCCAAGGAAAAGGTCAATTCGATATGACTTTTTGTCTACCTCGGCGTGGAATGGTCCGGTGACAAGTTTCAAGTTTTGACCTGGTCTAATGCCAGAAGCGCTCTTGATCTTGTTGATCCGTTGAATGAAGCGCCAATCAACTTGCACGCCCATCTTCTTGACGATGCCGCTGAGGGTATCGCCACCCTGAACGATGTACTCGATTGAGTAGGGGTCACCCGGCATGATTTCAGGGGAAAAGACCAATTTGTCATTGAGGTCTGTGAGCACGCCGCGTGCTTGCGCAATCTCTGGCTCAGTGAGTCGTCCACTTTGAAGTGCATTTGACAATGCACGGCGTGCATCAACGACGTGATCTTGGTCAATGAGGTTTAAGCCCTCTTCAAGATTTGCAGACACAGTCGTTGCAAGTGGAATTGGTTTGATGACAAGTTCTTCTTCAACGGGTGCTGGCGTGTCTTCTTCTGCAACAACAACTGTGACGGGTTCTGGTTTCTCTTCAACGTCTTCAATGACTGGAGCAGTATTGTCAACGACTTTGATTGGGGTTTTTGGAAGTTCAACAACGGGCAACGAAATCTCTTCAAAGTCATTCGTTGCAATTGTTTCAGTATCGCTTTCGCTCGATTCTCCGTCTGGCCACACAAGGTATGTGACAAACGCACCAGCACCAATCACAAGAAGCCACGAAAATGCACTTCGTTTTCTTCTTCGTCGATACATATTCCCACCACGAACTGATGAATAACCGCCTTGACTTGGTAATACCATGCTTGGGATTGTATGTCAATTACATGAATTGCGGGGGACTTTACAGGGGGGATTGCTGGGGCGATGACAAAGCGATTCCGAGGGACTAGATATGAGTGTTAGTTGGAGTGATGACCGCAGTCATTCGTATATCGTGCTCTTGGGCAGGCAACGAGTCGACAACTTGCTCATCAAAACAGACGCCAAGAATAATAGGAGGTGCATAAGCGGCAAGAAACTTGTCGTAGTAACCTCCGCCTCTCCCAAGTCTTATGCCATTCTTCGTAAATGCTACGCCTGGGACAATGACGACCTCAATGGTGTCATGCGGAACAGGGATGAACTTGGCGGGGTTTCGTATGCCATGCTGATCTTGAACCAATTCGTCATCCCCAAGACCTGTAAGCAATCCAGCCCTCATCGTTTGTGATTCCCAATCTACTACGGGAGTACAGACGATTCTCGATTCTTCAATCCATGATTGCATCAGCGGCATAAAGTTCAACTCTCCTGCAATCGGCAGATAGACCATGACGGTATCTGCAAACTGAACGCTTGCAAATTCTGACAAACGCTTTGCAACGAAAGCGCCGGCTGCGAGACTTTCATCCGCAGATGTTTGTTTCAGCGTTGCTTGCATTGATGACCGAATGGCGTTTTTATTTTCACTCATGCGTTTGTTTTTAGATTGTAAACAGATGCTCATGCTCCGATAAACGCGAAACCAATGTTTTTAAGATGACGGGGCGGCAGTTGTGGTGTATGCTTCCGAAACATGTGTGGAATTGTTGCATACATCGGTCTTAAACCCACAAAAGAACTCCTTATTGAAGGTCTCAAACGCCTTGAATATCGTGGTTATGATTCGGCTGGAATTGCCATTATGAATGGTGGCGTTCATGTTGCTCGAACCATTGGCAGAGTGAGCGGTCTTGAAGATATCGTCGCAAGCGACGATGCGTTTGAGGGGACCGTCGGTATTGCACACACACGGTGGGCAACACACGGTAAGCCTTCTGAAGCAAATGCACACCCACATAGCGATGATGCTAAGGAAGGGCATGGCATCCGTGTCGTGCACAACGGCATTATTGAAAACTATGCAACGCTTAAAACGTACCTCAAAGAGAAGGGGCATGTCTTTTCAAGTGAAACAGACACCGAAGTCCTAGCCCATTTGATTGGTGAAATGTATGACGGTGATTTAGAAAAAGCAGTGCAAACAGCACTCAAAGAAGTCACAGGGGCATATGCAATTGCTGTCATCTGCGAGAAGGAGCCAGATGTACTTGTTGTAGCACGAAAGGGTTCTCCGCTCATCGTTGGTGTAGGTAGCGATGAGTATGTTGTTGCTTCTGATTCAAGTGCAATTGTTGCGCATACAACCCAAGCATTTCACTTAGATGATGAAACAGTCGCTCGACTCACCCGGGATTCATTTAGAACTACGACAATTGATAATGTTGAAATCACACCTGAGATACGCGAACTTGAGTACTCACTTGAGCAGATTGAACTTGGTGAGTTTAAACACTTCATGCTCAAAGAAATTTACGAGCAACCACTGACGCTCTCAACGTGCATGAAAGGCCGCGTTGATACAACGAGTGGGCAAGTCATTCTTGGGGGGGTTGCAGAGTTTGCAAGCGAACTTGCAAAAGGTAAGCGCATGCTCTTGCTTGGTCAAGGCACAGCGCTACACGCTGCGATGATCGGCGAATACCTCATGGAATCACTTGCGGGAATTCCTGCTGAAGTGGAATACGCAAGTGAGTTTCGCTACCGTAATCCAATCGTTGAAGAAGGCACAATTGCTGTTGCCATTAGCCAGTCGGGCGAAACAGCAGATACCTTAGCCGCAATTCAAGAAGCAAAGCGGCGTGGGGCACTATCGCTTGGTGCTGTTAATGTTGTTGGCTCGACAATCGCAAGAGAAACTGATGCCGGCATCTATTTAAGAGTTGGTCCAGAGATTGGTGTCGCATCAACGAAGGCATTCATTGGTCAAGTTGCGGTACTCACAATGCTTGCTGGGTATATCGGTAGACGGCGACATCTTGCCAAGGAAGAGGTGACGGAACTGCTATCACATCTAGAATCAATGCCAAGGCATATTGAGACGGTGCTCGGAGAATCAGACCACATCTTGAATGTCACGAAGCGAGTCGTCAACCACGACAACTGGCTCTTCTTA
>JAKVBR010000099.1:3982-6428 GCA_022447165.1 Phycisphaerales bacterium
TAGGCAGGGGACTCAATTATCCAGTTGCACTTGAAGGGGCGTTAAAACTGAAAGAAATCAGTTACATACACGCAGAAGGCATGCCTGCTGCTGAAATGAAACATGGCCCTATTGCGCTCATCGACGAAGGCATGCCAGTTGTGTTTATCGCAACGCGTGGGAGCCAGTACGAAAAAGTCATTGGCAACATTGAAGAAGTGAAATCGCGTGGCGGGCATGTCATCGCTGTCGCTACAGAAGGCGACACAAACATTGCATCGCATTGCGACGATGTTTTTTATGTGCCAGACGTTCCAGAAGCATTGCAACCACTCATCACAGTCGTTCCTCTCCAGTTGCTCGCGTACCACGCAGCAGTATTGCGAGGGAAAGATGTTGATAAGCCAAGAAACCTTGCAAAATCTGTCACAGTCGAATAGCGTGTGTTGATGCCAATCGCATCAACAAAGAATTGGGTTTGCAAAGACGTCACCATTGACTTGTTTCAACCGCTTCTAGTAGGCATTCTCAATGTCACGCCTGATAGTTTTAGCGATGGCGGGAAATTCGTTGTTACAGAACGAGCTGTGGAATACGCACTGCAACTCGCTAGTGATGGGGCAGGGATGATTGATGTTGGAGGCGAATCAACGAGGCCAGGAGCAACTCGCATCTGTGCTGATGAACAAATCAGTAGAGTCGCGCCAGTGATTGAAGGCGTTCGTCAACGGAGTGATGTGCCAATTTCGATTGACACAACGTTGGCAGAAGTCGCACGTGCCGCAATTAGCGCTGGCGCAAATGTGATTAACGATGTTGCATCAGGCACTGAAGATGAAGAGATCTTCACGCTTGCAAGTGAGACAGGTGCAGGTCTTGTGCTGATGCACCGGTGCCTTCCACCTGAGAATGACGTCTATAGCCATGAGTACAGTGAAGAACCCAAGAGTGACAATATCGTCGCTGATGTTTGTTCGTGGCTACTCAGTCGAGTGCAAGTTGCAAGGTCTAATGGCGTTCAGCCCGAGCAGATCGCGCTTGACCCAGGGCTTGGCTTCGGAAAGTCAGTTGAGCAAAATTGGCAGATTGTGCACCAAACAGAGCAGTTTGTCAGATTGGGCTTTCCAGTCTACATGGGTGCAAGTCGGAAGAGTTTTATTGGGGCGACATATAACATCGATGACCCTGAAGCACGGGACGAAGCGTCTTTAGAGGTCGCCAAGCGAATGGCGTTACAAAGCGCTCATATTTTCAGAGTCCACAATGTCAAGATGCACGGCGAATTGATACAATCTCCCCCTCACAAATCACACACATAGGAGATAGCGTTGTGGCCCTTGAATTTACAGATGACAATTTTCAAAACGAAGTGTTAGATGCTGACCAACCAGTGTTGGTTGACTTTTGGGCAGAGTGGTGTGGTCCTTGCCGCATGCTTGCGCCAGTCATTGATGAACTCGCAACTGAGTTTGATGGCAAAGCGAAAATCGGCAAAGTCGATATTGATGCGAACAGAGACGCTGCTGTGAATTATGGGATTCAATCAATTCCGAGCGTCATCATCTTTAAGAATGGTGAAGTCGTCAATAAATTCGTTGGGATTTCCCCAAAGGATGAACTCGCTTCAGCACTTGAAGCAGCAATGTAAAAAACTTAATGGGGCCGTAGCTCAGTTGGGAGAGCGCCTGCATGGCATGCAGGAGGTCGTCGGTTCAAGCCCGATCGGCTCCACTTGATGTTTGACTTGGCAAACTTCGTTTGCCTGTCAACCATCCTCGCCAGATCTATAGTGAGTCCGTAAGCCGTCGCATTCGCGACGGCTTTGTGCTTTCTTTCGTAAGCACTCACTTCAATCAACAAACACAACGTCGAGCCCTCCGAAGCAGTTGATTTTCACTATCCTAGGTGGAATGGCTCAAGCAAAAATCATGGCAGGAAGTCCAATGGCAAACAAGTCGCTCTATCGAGCGATTCGTTTCATGGTGCACGATGCATCCATCTTCATTGAACTTGAAGACGGCAAACGACTTCTCATCTTAAGAGAGATTGAACTCGACCGAGCGCGTCAAAAAGCAAATGTAGACGAAGTGTTTGGGTACACAGACTTTGTCCCTGAGGGAGGACTCTCTGGTGATCGAGACACTGGGGCTGCTCAGTCAGCAGCAGAATGCTTAAAACGAAACGGCGTTACTGTCATCACAGCAGATCGCACACTGCCACTTTTGTATGTAGATGCCATCAAACGAGCTGGGATTGAAGTGGTTCTTGACCCTGAGTTTGGGGTGCTTGACCGCCGCGTGAAAGACGAACAAGAGGTTCAGTGGCTAAAGCATGCTCAAAGTGTCACAGAGCAAGTCATGCAAATGGCGTGCGAGACAGTTGGTAATGCTGAGGTAGACAGTCAAGGGGGGCTTCTTCATGGCGGTGAACCGCTTACAAGTGATCGCGTGCGACACATGATTGATTT